>CAIYQH010000390.1 GCA_903928285.1 uncultured Bacteroidales bacterium | reverse complement strand
TGTTCGCGGTTAGAAACTGCTGGTTATTGTAAGCGTTACGCCGTTTGTTGCAGGAACATAGCGGCAAACTCCGCCAACGCAAATGATTCCCTCGCGCTGCCGGCCCCAGGAGATAGCCACACGCGAGGTATGGTTTGTATAACCGGCACTTACGAGGTAATAATTCAACCTCTGTGAAGGAATATTATTCCCGAAATTATATTGGTCCATCACCGAAAAGAACCATGCCGGTGAAATGGTCACCTCGGCAAGCCCCGCAACCCAGTTACCCTTATCCTGTTTGGTCCATAAACCCTGGACCTCCCAGCGGAGATTCAGTTTTTTGGTGATGCTCCAGGCAATATCGGCAATCCCGATGTGAGAATATACAATTCCATACTGGTCAACATGTCCTTCAACAACATCCTTATTGTAAGCCTGGTGCAGGTAGGTAAAAATTCCCTTCCACCTGCTGCTGAATTTCTTGGAAACCTCCACGTTGCCATCCTGGTAATAGAGTTTATTGCCAAAACCATAGACGGTGGTTTTATAGCCCAGGGTACCTGTCTGACCGATCACTGTCGAATCATTCAGCGCCTTCTGTTTCAATCCGTTAACCTGTGAAAAATTGGCAGCGATCGAAAGCCCGGTCTTTCCGCCGAGAGGGGAATTTTTGGGAAGGTGGATGGTAATGGTTCCCGAAATGCCCACCTCGCCGTCGGGTTGGGTTGCATAGGGGTACATGCTCGCCAGCGCGTAGGTATGCTGTTTGGTAATGGCAGGAAGATAGTTGATGTCGAGCATATTGTTGACGATGGAGCGGTCGGATTTGTAACTCATGTTGTCGATCCACTTCGACATCACCTGGATACCCAGTCCCTTCTGGGACCAGGAGACATTGGTGAATAATCCGTTCCCATCCTTATAGATATAATTGTTCCGGGCCGCAGGGTCATTGATCTTGTGGGCAATTTCGGTCTGCCAGTTGAAACCCCCGATATTCATATTGAACCTGCCACCGTAATTGGCAACATTTTCCGGCATAGTAAGGGCAAGCAGTTTTCCGTCGTAGGTAATGGTTTTGGTATTCCCCTGCTGGTAATTGCTGGCGATTGAACCTCCAAGGATCAGCTTCACCCGGGCATTTGCCATGCCGGTAATCAACTCGTTCAGGTTCACATCTCCGTCAAGTCCTTTGACAATCCCCCGGTTATAATCCTTGAACGGTTCCCAGTAATAACGTTGGGTACCATACACCCCCTTGATGGTAATCCCCTTGGCCGGCATCAGCTTCACCCTGATTCCCTGCAGCGAATTATCAACGCCGAGCGTCCATTCCTGGTATGTGCGCAGGATCATCCCGTTGCCGAATTGCTCATAGAAATTCCCGGCGGTGACATCGATAAAGCTGTTTTTGTAATTGGCATACCAATAGGGAATACCCGAGCCGTTATATTTGGCATCATACCCTGTCAGCGGAGGCAGATAGGTTTCGAACCGCAGCCCTGCGGAGAAATTTTCGAAGGAATAGTTGACTTCGGTGAAGGCATTCATCCTGATCAGCTGCCCGCCGAGGGTGGAATCGGTGATCCCCATTTTAGTATCCTTCAGGTAATAGGCGGCATCCATCTGCATGCTGCCGTGAACTTCACTGCCTTTGAGGAGATCCTGCGCAGTGGCGGTGAAAGAAAAAAGGACCATCAGCAGGATGGTTCCCGGAACAAAGTATAGCCGTTTATTCAAGGTACAGGAATTAAAGGTGAACTAAATCATGAATTTCCGTTGTTATTTAATCTCTTCGCCTTTGTTGAGTTTCCTGACCATTTCAATCAGGTTGAGCTCATCGCCTTCGGAGAAGGAGGTGTGTTGCCAAACGACTTCACCCTTCCCGTTCAGTAAAAAGGTATGGGGAATAGGTCCTACATTCATCGCTCTTTTAAATTCGCTGTTCGGATCAAGCAGAACTGTATAATCCCAGCCTTTGCCATTGACCATGGGGGCAACCAGGGTCATGGACCGGGAATCATCAACTGAAACGGCATAAAGTTTTACGCCGGTCTCTTTTACCCATTCATCGTAAACATCTGCAATGGTGGTCAGTTCGCGTACGCACGGCTTGCACCAGGTGGCCCAGAAACTGATGATCACGGGCTTGCCATCGTTCACGATGCTGTTGGTACTGAACGACTGACCCTTGACATCCTTAATGTTAACCGAGGGCAGTTTTTTGTATTTGAAAACACTCTCCTGTGCAAAGGTGATGGAGGAGACCAGGAGTAAAAGGAAGGTAAGCTGGAATTTGATTTTCATCTGGGTTGTTTTTGGATTCACAAAAATAAAAAAAATTATGGAACATAGACCTCCAAAATACGGATGTTAGGGTCGGGGTGCAGCAATATTTCGTCAATGACTGCCGGGAGGAGCAGCACCTCTCCTGTTGTAAGGGTAACCCGGCTTTCACCTGCTGTGATTTCAGCTTTCCCTTCCACACATATATATATAACAAAAGAGTCGAGGGAACTATAATCCTTTTCCGTCGGGCAACCGAGTTCAAGAAGGTTAACGGTAAAAAAGGGACATAAAGCCAGGTTAACGGGTTGGTTTGGGGAGTGGGTATACCGGGTGCGATAGGAGTCGGTATGACCGAAATCAATGGCATCCACAGCGAGTTCATTGTGAAGTTCACGCGGCTTTCCGTCGGTGCCCATCCGGTCCCAGTCGTAAATGCGGTAGGTGGTATCGGAGGTTTGCTGGATTTCGGCAAGCAGGATCCCGGGGCCAAGGGCATGGACCCTCCCCGACGGGATAAAAAAGGCATCTCCCTTCTGAACTTTTTCCACATTGAGAATCTCCTTTAACCTGTTTTGCTTCAGGTATTCCAGGTATTTCGAAGCATCCATGTCGTGGTTGAAGCCGCTGATCAGTTCTGCCTCCGGTTCTGCATCGAGGATATACCACATTTCTGTTTTCCCGTTGCCAATCCCCCGTGAGGCTGCCAGTGCATCATCGGGATGAACCTGCACGGAGAGCCAGTCGTTGGCATCGATAAACTTCACCAGGATAGGGAATTCATTCCCCGATTTATCATAAACCCGCTCTCCCACCAGTTCATCCATATATATTTCAAGGATCTCATTAAGGTCATTTCCTGCGAGAAAACCATTGACGACGATGGTCTGGTTTTCAGGAACGCCCGACAACATCCATGCTTCGCCGCAGGAGGACAAGGGGGAGAAATCAAGATTCAGGCTGGTTTTCAACTTCGTACCACCCCAGATCTTATCTTTGAAAACAGGAGCAAATTTTAACGGATACAGCATATGGTTCAATTAAGCGAGGCGGGAACCTGCATTCTTGTAAACTTTGAATGATAGCTGTCATGACGACAGTTGAATGAAAGAATCTCTAAAAAAAGTTGCAGTATTCTGCGAACTTTTTATTTCCTTTGTTGAGAAACAAAAATACAGAATTTAAGGTTGTCTTACCATGATGATTAAAACACTTTGTGTTTTCTGCGGTTCGAGTATGGGCAGGGAGCCCTTCTATGCTGAAACCGCCCGCAGTCTTGCTGAAATGTTGCTGGTGAGGGAAATCTCGCTGGTATATGGCGGGGCAAACGTAGGCCTGATGGCCATACTGGCCGATACGATGCTGTCAAAGGGAGGAAAGGTGACAGGTGTCATGCCAACCTCGCTGGTTGAACGGGAGGTTGCCCACCAACATCTTACCGAAATGCATATCGTAAGTGGGATGCAGGAGCGTAAGGCTATGATGGCCGACCTCTCGGATGCCTTTATCGCGCTGCCGGGGGCCTATGGGACCCTCGACGAACTTTTCGAGGTACTTACCTGGAATCAGCTGGGAATCATCCATAAGCCCATCGGGTTGCTGAATATCCATGGTTATTTTGATGCTTTGATCGGGATGCTCGATCATGCCGTTGCAGAAAAATTTCTGCGTCGTGAACATCGCGACACATTGATAATCGATGATGATATGGAGCAGTTGCTTCAGAAATTGTCAGATTATCAGCCAGTCACTGCCGAAAAATGGATTGAAAGGCTGAAACAGGGTGAGATCTGAAGGAGAAAAGGGGTCCGGAACAGCCCCCGGATGTGTAAAATTATTTTACATTTAAATTGTCACTGATTTTGGCCGGAACAAAATGCTGATCATCGGAATCACCGGGACACTTGGAGCAGGGAAAGGCACTGTGGTAGAATATCTTACCTGCAAAAAAGGGTTTGTTCATTATTCCGTAAGGGCATACCTGCTCGATGAGATCCGGAAAAGGGGGATGGCTGAGAACCGCGACAGCATGTATTCACTGGCTAACGAACTCCGCGCCCTGCACGGTCCCTCCTATGTAACTGATCAGTTATACCTTAAGGCGGTTGAATCAAGGGCTGATTGCGTTATTGAAAGTATCCGCACACCCGGTGAAATTGTATCGCTCAGGGGAAAGGGAAATTTTTTCCTTTTTGCCGTGGATGCCGACAAGAAGCTTCGTTACCAGCGCATTACAGAACGCCAATCAGAAACAGATCATATTTCGTTTGATACCTTCCTTGAAAATGAAGCCAGGGAGATGGAGACCCTCGATCCCAACAAACAAAACCTCCATGCATGCATCCGTGAAGCCGATTATCTTTTCACCAATGATGCAACCAAAGAGGCGCTCTATTCGGCAGTTGAAAAAGCGCTCCTCGTGATCATGTAATCCGCTTCATTTGTGGCTTCTATGAATTTTTCCGGTCCGGAAAGGGTTGTTCCTGCATTGCCATTCCCGGTTAAGGGGAACGATTGTCTCCTTCATTGCTGACTTTTCTGAAAATAACAGGCCGGGAAACGGGAGCAAGCCCTCCATGGCGATCATCTTCATTTTTGTAAAATAAAATGTGTTTCTGTAAACTATATGACCATAAAGAATATTTTCACAGGAAAATATTTTTCCCGGCGACACAATTCCAACACGTCATATTTTTCTATAACTATCTGTTTTTCAATACTTAAACACACATATTATTTTATCAGGTAGCGGTTATCCGCTATTTATTTTTACGCATTTACTCTATTGCACAAGACACTTTTTTGAATCATCTTTGTGAAGATATTTTTACATGTCTCGTTGACAGCAATTTTAGAAATGATAAAAAAAATTATCAGTTAACAGAATTAAACACAACTCCTTTATCTTCATTCTTATGAAAACAAAAAAAATACTGAACCTGGGCTTGATTCTTGCCTTTATTTTTTCGATAACTTTTTCGGGATGTCAGAAAGATGTCGAGAAAGGACAACCCTCACCTGAAAAAGTTCAACTGAACTCCGGGTTGAAGTCAACCGCTACCGGCTCAATCGTTACGACGGGCATCGTCGTTAACGGCGATTACAGAACAGGTGTTGCGTTAACTGCATCCAATTCATTAACCATCAAGGTCACCGTTACGGCCATTGGGACCTTTAATATCACCACCAATACGGTAAACGGGTATTATTTTTCAAAAAGCGGTTCTTTCACCACAACCGGAACCCAGGCGCTCACCTTACCGGCAACAGGCACACCTGTGGCAGGTGGTGTTAGCACCTTTACCATTACTTTCGGTACTACCACCAGTTTTACCGCGGTTGCTGTCAGCAATTTACCGATCATCCTGAGCTCCTGCAACACCAGTTATACTTACTACGAGGTAGCCAACCATAAAACCCAGAAGGTATGGCTCGACCGTAACCTCGGGGCTACCCAGGCTGCCATATCGGCAAACGATTATCTCGCCTATGGTTCGTTATACCAATGGGGCAGGCTGGCCGACAACCATCAGTGCATTACCTGGGCCAGCTCCATGTTTGGTACTTCAGTGAACGGAGTCACGTCGATCACCTCAGCCACCAACACGCCTGCAAATTCGCTCTTCGTAAAAACCATGGCTTCGCCCTGGGACTGGAGAGTACCTCAGAACAACAGCCTCTGGCAAGGTGTAACAGGGATCAACAATCCATGTCCGGCAGGTTTCCGCGTACCGACAAGTGCTGAATTTACGGCTGAAATTGCCACCTGGACAACCAAAAATACCGCAGGCGCATTTGGCTCATCCCTGAAATGGGTCACGGCAGGGTATCGTGATTTCCCTGACGGACAGATTTATGGTCCCGGAACCGAAGGTGACTACTGGTCCAGCACTGCCAGCTCAACCAAAGCCACCATCATGATGTTTTCAGCAAGTCTCGCCTATACCGCCGATGATTACCGCGCTGCAGGCTTCTCGGTTCGTTGCATAAAAAATTAGTCCGGCCCGGCCATTCTGTCCCTCCGGGAAGCAATACCCGGAATTTTTCTTCCATGATTAATAAACCCCGCGAGTCTGCAGCGGGGTTTTTCTTTTTCCCGAAACCGGCACCATCAGGCCCGGGAACAGATAAATTTCAACGCCACTGCTATTACAAATCATGCCAACGATCGTCAAAGAGGCCCGGTTACAATAGTGTAACCATATTTGACATTGCAATTGAAACCAACATGTATATTATTTATCCAATAATCCAATATTTTAGTGTATAATATTTAACTTATATGTAAAATTATCCTTCCAATATTTTAATATTTGACATTTTTGGTTTATTCACGGTGCACATTTTGCACGCCAATAACTTTTTTAACTACTTTATATATAACGTTTTAAATAATATATGTTAATATTTTATTGCGTATTACCACTATTAATATTTACGGATAAACTCTATTGTGTAAATATCAATTTGCATCGATCTTTGTAAAAATATTTTTACTGTGCAATTGAAATTTCTTGTTCCTGCTAAATTTTATAATAAAACATTTTTACAATTTCAACCTTTTAATCCCTATTATATGAAAACGAAAAATTATCTCAACTTAGGTCTGATCCTGGCAGTTTTATTCAGCATGAGCATCATGGGATGCCAGAAAGAGACAGAAAAAATTCAGCCGACATCCGATAATGGACAGATCAATTCCGGATTAAAAGCAACCGCCACCGGATTGATCGTCACAGCAGGAACCATCGTTAACGGCACGTATAAACCAGGTGTTGTTTTAACCACTGCCAACACAGTTACCCTGAAAGTCACCGTAACTGCCATCGGCACCTACAATATTGTTACCAGTGCCGTCAATGGGTACAGTTTTTCAAAAAGCGGCTCCTTCACCGCAACAGGAACACAGCTGATTACGCTGGCAGGTGCAGGAACTCCTGCGGCAACAGGTCTGAACACCTTTACCGTGACCTTCGGCACAACAGCCAGTTTTGCAGTTGTAGTGGTAAGTCCCGACCCCATTGTGATGAGTTCATGCGGAACAGGCTACACCTATTATGAGGTAGCGAACCATGCCACCCAGAAGGTATGGCTTGACCGCAACCTTGGAGCCACCAGAGTCGGAACCGCAGCAAACGACTACCTTTCCTATGGTTCATTATACCAGTGGGGCCGCCTGGCCGATAACCATCAATGCATTACCTGGGCAAGCGCGATCTTTGGAACCCCGGTTAACGGAGTTACCACTGTAACCTCCTCCACCAACACACCGGCAAATGCCCTGTTCGTAAAAACCATGGCTTCTCCCTGGGACTGGAGAGTACCGCAGAACAACAGCCTCTGGCAGGGTGTTTCGGGCATCAACAACCCATGTCCCGCAGGTTTCCGCGTTCCGACAAGCGCTGAATTCATTGCAGAAATTGCCACCTGGACAACCAAAAATCCAGCCGGTGCATTTGGCTCCTCTCTGAAGTGGGTTGAAGCCGGTTACCGTGATTTCCCCGACGGACAGATTTACGGTCCGGGCAGCGAAGGCGACTACTGGTCAAGTACGGCCAGCTCGACAAAAGCCACGATCATGTATTTCTCCTCCGTGGGAGCCTATACGGCCGATGATTACCGTGCAGCAGCATTCTCGGTACGTTGCATTAAAAATTAAGGAAATAGGGTTTGAACCCGATGAAGATCAGGTTCAAGCCCAGACAATAAGGTTGGTTAATTGCTTTTTTTGGTTGAATGACCCCGCGTTGAAACAGCGGGGTCATTTGTTTTATGGCAGAGATTAACAAATAATATCTGAAATGCCGCTTCAGATATCCTGTTACGATAAACAGATACCCTTCTGATCAATTCGTTTTGTACATTTACAGCCGGAATAAACCTCGAAATATGGAATCAACTGATTATCTGCGCCCCTCATGGGATGAATACTTTATGGAGGTCGCCCATACCATTTCAAAGCGCGCCACCTGCGATCGCGGTCGCAGCGGATGCGTAATCGCACGCGACAGGCAGATCCTGGTCACGGGTTATGTAGGTTCGCCCCGCGGATTGCCTCATTGCGATGAAGCAGGGCATCTGATGAAGAAAATGCTGCACGAAGACGACAGGATCACCCAGCATTGCGTCCGTACCGTGCACGCCGAACAAAACGCCATTTGCCAGGCAGCCCGGCTGGGAATTCCGCTTGACAAAGCAACCCTTTACTGCCGGATGACACCCTGCAGAACCTGTGCCATGCTTATCATCAATTGCGGAATTGAACGCGTGGTGTGCGAAAGGAAATACCATGACGGCGGCGAATCTGAAGCGATGTTCAGCCAGGCTGGTGTGCTGCTCGAATATGTTCATGATGAGTTCCAGCAATACGATAAGCAGTAACAGGCAGAGCCCGTATGTCACCACCATCCTGCTGACAAAAGGAAAAAAGCACAGACCGATCGCCTGGCCGTTTGGCTTAATTACCTGATTATCATAAGTTTTTTTATAACATAATCGCCATTTGTACTGATCCTGATGATATAACAACCCGGGGGCAGTTTGGTCAGGTCAAACAGGCAATCGCCATGGGTGAAGCAATCTTTGATAAAGACTGAATTTCCTGTGTAATCCATCACCTTTACCTCAACTTTTTCTGAATTAGGACCGTTGAAAACAATCCGGAATATTCCTGCCGTCGGGTTGGGATAAAGCCCGATGGACTCTTTTTGTTTTTCCCCCACCGAAACTATGGATTGGGCCTGTGTCACAGTTACAAGTTGTGGTGAAAGGCCCGCCACCGATACTGAAATGGTGGCCACCCTGCTAAAATAATGGGGATTCGTGGTATAATCAGCAATAATCGTACCATTGCCACTCCCGGCCGGAGTTACCATACACCAAGCCGAATCGGACACAACTGTCCAGCCGGTGTTGGAAGTAATCGTAAAATCAGTGCTTCCGGCAACAGGCGCGACATTCCTGTTTAAGGGTGTAACCGTCAATACCGGGGCTGCTCCCTGCTGGGTGACGGTCACGATAATGGAAGAAATCCCGCTCACGGCCACCGTAATATGGGCGATGCGCTGGGCAACTGAAAAGTTTTCGGTATAATCGGCCTGGATGGTACCATTCCCGGATCCGGTGGTGGTTACCAGGCACCAGGAAGCATCGCTGAATGCTGACCAGCCGGTATTGCAGGTAACCGCAAAGGAGGTGGTTCCGGCCGGGGCAGGAACATCCTGGTTTGGCGGCAAAACTGACAATATGGGTGCCGCTCCCTCCTGGGTTACCGTAACCATTACCGGTGCAAGACCGTTGACCAGCACGGTAATCGTTGCGATCCGCTGGGTTACCGTGAGATTTTCAGTAACATTGGCTGTGACCGATCCATTTCCGGAGCCGGCCGTTGTCACGGTACACCAGCCCGCATTGCTTGAAGCGGTCCAGCCGGTGTTGGAAATCACCGTAAAAACTGTGCTTCCTGCAGGAGCAGGCAGGTTCTGGTTAGGAGGCGTAACGGAGAGTGTCGGGGCTGCCCCGGCCTGGGTAACCGTGACAGTCTGGGCAGGTAAACTGGCAACGGAAACCGTAATGGTGGCCACACGACTGGTCACTGCAAGGTTTTCAGTGAAATTCGAAACAATGGTGCCGTTGTTTGTCCCCGACGGGGTGATGGTACACCAGTTTGAATTGCTGGCTGCAGTCCAGTCGGTATTGCAGGTTACCGTAAAATTTGTCGTTCCGGCGGCATAACCGACGTTTTGGTTGGGAGGCGTAACCATCAGCATGGGTGGAGCGCCTGCCTGGGTTACCGTTACTGTTTGTGGTAATATCGCTCCCGATGGGGTTGCCGTGATATTTGCAACCCGGTTGACGATCCCGGGGTTATCGGCATAGGTCGCCGTGATGGCGCCGTTTCCCGATCCGGATGGGGTAACCGTACACCAAGTAGCATTGCTGGCAACTGTCCAGGTGGTGGAGGTGTTTGCGGTGACGGAAAAAACTATCGAACCGGCTACATAGGCAACATTCTGGTTTGCCGGTGTAACGGCAAACAGGTTATACAGGTCCGACTGCCAGAGTCCACGGCCGTAGGTTGCCGCCTTGAGCCTGTTATTGACCGGGTTAACGGCATCATAGAAAATTTCAAGTTCGCGTACATCTACCGGTGGCAGGCTGGTGCTGAAGGCAACCCAATCGCTCATCGTCGCGTCCTTGTAGAACACATTGGTCTTGTTTCCTATATAGAGTCCTTCATTGCTGTTTTTATCATAAACAACACAGTTGATATTAACGGCAGGAAGGGTTCCTGAAATATTGGTCCAGGTGATGCCTTTATCGGGCGATTTATAAACTTTCGTTCCTGCCGTGGCATAAACGATGTTCGGATCGGTGGGATGGGCTTCAAGATCGGTTGGCGTGGCCCCGCCCGGGAGGGTGCATGCAGTCCAGACCGGCGTAGCCGCGTTTGCGTTGTCCGACCGCTTGATTGCGCCGCTGCGAACCACGTAAAGGATATCGACATTGGCGGGCGACTGTTCCAGGACGCTGCAGGTGCCAGATTCTCCCGTGGAAATCTTCGTCCAGGTGACCGCCGAAGACGAAGCGGCCTTCACATTGGTGCTTTTCCATACATTCACATACCCGATGAACATGGTTGACGGGATCGTTTCATGCAGGATATAGGGGGTAACCCATGCTCCGCTTTCGGTGATTCCATGGCTGCCATTGGCTGCAATTTCACTGTATCCCCCTCCGGAGGATCGGTATATATCCCCATAATAGATTGAACCATAACGAAACAGTGTGTCAGAATAATCCACGATGCATTCCATGCCATCGCCTCCAAGGACGGTAGTGAAATTCGGCCCGGTATTCTTGGAGGTACCATTATCCTGGTAACCATTCATTGTCAGCGTTTGCTTTATGGCGCTCTGCCCGATTTTATAAACCTGGGAAATGGCAAGTCCCGAAGAGAGGTCAGTCCAGCTGGTTCCTCCATTGGTGGATTTATAGATACCCCCGTCACACCCTGTAAATAAGTTGCCATTTGCCTGCGACCACACCAGGCAATGAATATCAGCATGTACCGATGGCGCACAGCTGGTGCCCCATGAGCTTCCCACCCAGTGGCTGGCGATTGTCCAGGAAACTCCGGCATTGGTTGATTTCCAGCTATTAACCCCTCCGATATAGAGTGTACTTGCATTGTTAGGATCTACGGCAATACAAAGATCGTACCAGGCCTGACTGCTGGTACCGCTGCCATCACAGGCGTAGTCCATTATGTTAGGCGTGGTCGACTGGGTGGTAAAGGTCAGCCCGTTATCGGTTGAGAGAAGCAATCCGGCAAAGGGGCCATTGGTCTGGCAAAGATAAACCCAGCCCGGCTGGTTTGGACTCACACCGATGACAAGCCTTGTCCCCGTAACGACTCCCGAGGTGATCTGGGTCCAGCTGTCGCCGGTATTGGTTGAACGGTAAAACTTGCCGCCCTCTGTTGCATAAACGATGGTCGGATCGGCCGGGTTAAACCGGATGTCCTTATAGTTGTTGGTATTTGACGATTTCCGCGCCCAGGACGAGCCCCCGTCGGTTGATTTATAAATACCCCCGCTGGTAACGGCGAGGATGACATTAGGGTTGGTTGGGAGCATGATCATCATTCCTACCGTAAGATTCCCCATGCCTGTATTGGAGGCTACCCAGGTTGCGCCATCGTCGGTGCTCCTGTAAACACCCATTCCCGGAGAATCGCCGCCATCGCGGTCGCCGGTTCCGATCAGGATCAGGCTGGCGTTGGTAGGATGCAGGAGTATGGAAGATACGCCCAGCGTGGGCGTGGCAGTGGTAAGAACGTTCCAGGTTGTGGCGCCGTCGGTGGTGCGCCAGAGTCCGCCGGAGGGCGAACCGATATAAATAATTCCCGGATTTGTGGTATGCGGACAAACCGCATTGATCCTGCCCATTCCGTTAGGCTGCCCGGTGGCATTGGCTGGTGAAGCAACCGGCCCGACGATACTCCAGTTACCGCCCGACGACATAGCGGCATCGTGGCTTCTGAAATACTCACGATAGGCCTCCATCACCTGACCGGGGGCAGGGAGGGTGCCATCGGATTGGACACAATCCTGGTTGATATATTCCCAGCGTTTGAACACCTTCCAGCCGTTATGACGATGGTTTTCACGCCCTTCCCAGTATTTTTCAAAGGCATGCCGGGTATCGGTGAAGCGTGCATGGGGATCCTGCATCATCTCAACCCAGTAGGGATAACGGGCAGTATCACCTGTCGCCGGCGAAGGAAGGAACTGGGCTTGCATACCCGTGATCATCAGCAGCAGGAAACCGGCTGTA
>CAIYQH010000389.1 GCA_903928285.1 uncultured Bacteroidales bacterium | reverse complement strand
GCCTCTGAAAGAATTGACCAATTAGTGACTAACATATTAAATCTAAAGGAGAATTCACCTGCGGCAAATACTAGCAATTTAGAGAAAGACATCGACCAACTGGTGTATGAGTTATATAGCCTGACAGAGGAAGAGATCAGGATCGTTGAAGGGAAAATCTAAATTGTCGTTAAATGGGATAATGGTAAGAGACCAAATGGAAGAAGATTTGACACTGGAATTTAATCAACAGGTCCCAAATAATTACCAAATTTGGGACCTGTATTTTCATATAATCTGAATAAATACACTCCAAAACAGGTACTTGCAAAAATCAGAAAAGCAGGGAGGGGTGCGCTGTTTTTCAGAGGTGATTTCAATACATCGAGAAAACAGGAAGGTTAAAGCATGGTTCCTGGTTAACAAGGTGTCGTGACCGCATCTTAATGCAGCCCCGTCACCCACAAAAAAATCCCGCTGACACTTCAGCGGGATTTCCTTTCCCAGGTGGTCAATAGGCCCGGCGCCGGTTACCGGGAACACTTATACCGTGCGGCCCTGAGCCGGCAACCGGCCCTCATCCTCCCTTCACCTCAGATGATCACCTCCAGGGTGCCCATGTGGTCAGGGATATTGAACACCGAGGCGCGCAGCCGCAACCCTCCCCCTGAGGTTCCCTGGCAGGTGGCATGGTAATCATAGTTGCTGGTTACCGGGTTGAAAGTACAACTCCCCTGCTCGACCACTTTGTTGTCGGGATCGATGATCTCCAGGGTGACGCCTGTTACCCTGACATCATCGTAGGCCGACACCGAAATCAGGTCGCCGGGATTCCCGTGATACCGGTCGCTGTTGATCTGCACAACGACCGGCCGCTTCAGGAAATTGGTCATCACCATGTGGTACATGGATCTTTCGTTCTCCCGCTTTGGCCCGTAGGCTGCCAGCAGGTCGGGATTCTTTAACACATTCTTTGCATACTTCGATGCAAGAATAAACTTGTCGCGTACGTTGTTCTGAACGGTAGTAGGCTCCTTTTCCGCTACCTTCGCAGGTATCGTCATCGTACTCAAGCCTTTCCTGCTCTTTAACACGACCTCGTTCCCGAAAATACCACTGTAGGTTTTCGTGAACTCATTGACTGTTGTTTTTGTCATGGCTTTTTTTTTATGGTTATTAATAAGGCCTCTGCAGCAGCCCTGTGAACTTTGTCTGCCGGCACGATCCTCAATTGTATTCTGCTGTGGCTCATGCCTGCATCCATAAAGCAAAATTAGCGCAGCCAACCCTTCAGCGGTAGTGTCAAAGGGTGTCAACACCCTGTTTAAATAGCTGATATAGTGATGGTAAGATGAAAATAAATTTTTAAAATTTTCATAATCAACATGATATCCGTCTTTTCCTGTTATTCCCCCGATTTCAGGGGTTTTATATGGATTTTACCTTGATCACAATTGAAACCTGGAAACGCAGAGAATTACCACCGCCCGGCACGCGAAGTCATAAGTGAATTGCCGATTGCTTTCCTGAAGACAGCCTGATTCGGGTTCATGGATTGCTCCTTTTTTCAGGGTAGGGCAAAACCTACATGATTTTAAGAAGTAACTGACAAGTTTTCAGGAAATTTCCTATTGTTGCTAGATATATATTAACTAAATTTGAAAGGTCGAACTCGTTCAGTAGATATTGTTGAGGGATTTTTTATACACCACTGATGACCCTATCCTGCAAGTGGAGGGCTTGAGAAAGGTAATTAACAGGCAAATGGAGATTTTCTACAAATAACCGCTAAGAATGTGAATAATTATTTATTTTGATTGATCACTATCATGGCAATACTGAAATGTTAGCAAAAAGCCGAAAATATGAAAAACAGGCAAGTGAATCACAAAATAAGTACGCTGACAGTTCTTGACCAACCTGAAATAAATTTATTTAAAAAAATGGGACGCAGCGACCACTTAAATACGAAGCGGTAAAGAAAAATCAAACACGTATGACAATTATTTAAATATGCTCAATATGAAAAAATTTGCTTTTACTTTTTTAATATTAACATTAATTATGTTTGTATCTGGAAATCTTTTCTCACAAGAAATAAGTGTACTTCAAAAAGAAATTTCCGCATTAAAAACAAAAATTCAGAATTCAGAGTCAAATGGAACATCCTTTCAAGAATTAAGACTCATAAAAATTCAATTAGAAGAAAAAAAGACATTATTAGAAGAGAAGTTGAAATATGCATCGGGTAAAGATGTTTTACATGAAGATGGCGCTAAATATATAGATGAAATGTTTAAAAAATCCACAAATACTGAAGCATTAAAACAATATTTAGTAGGTTCGGTTATCGTTATAAGTGGAAATGTTATAGGAAGTGATGGTGGATGGAATACCATAGAAAATGCCTGGAATAATTTCAGTCCATATATATCCATATCCCATGATAAGCAAGTATCTTTTAATAAACATGG
>CAIYQH010000388.1 GCA_903928285.1 uncultured Bacteroidales bacterium | reverse complement strand
GATCATCCTGTTCAGGATATCGGCGGCTGCGGCTGTATCGCGCGACGTGAACGACATATCGCGCATGGCATCGATGATCTGGGTTGCATTGATAGCCTTGATATCGAAGTGCTTTACCTCTTCGTTCAGGATGGATCTTTTGTCAGTACTCATGGGTTTTGATTTTTTTTTGCAAAATTAAGAATTCGGCGTTGTATTTTATTCAATTATTTCAACATGCAGCGGAAGTTCACAGGAGGCAATACAGCCCTGGGAAAATCAATATCCAAGGATCTTCAGCATTGATTTGAAACTCTGCTCCTTTGACCAGAGTTTGGTGGTTATCTCTTCTGTTTCGTCATCAATGTCGATCAGTACATGCTTGGGCGCCGGAATCAGGCAATGCTGGATTCCGCCATATCCCCCGATCGCCTCCTGGTAGGCTCCTGTATGGAACATGCCGATGTACTGGGCTTCGCTCTGGTTGAATTTCGGAAGGAACACAGCATTGCTGTGCTCCTCCGCATTATAAAAATCCTCGCTGTCGCAGGTAAGACCGCCGAGGAAGATTCGTTCGTACTCTCCATCCCAGTTATTGATGGCAAGGAGGATAAACTTCTGGTTAATGGCCCACGTATCAGGAAGTGTATTCATAAACGAGCTGTCGATCATATTCCAGATTTCACGATCATTTTGTCTTTTCTGGTCGATAATCGAATAAAGGACTGCTCCGCTTTCCCCAACGGTGAAGGATCCGAATTCAGTAAAGATATCAGGTTCGGGAACTTTATTACGTTCACATATACTCTGAACCTGCGCTATAATCTCTTCTGCCATATATTCATAGTCATATACAAAATCAAGAGAATTCTTGATCGGGAGTCCTCCCCCGATATTGAGGCAGGTCAGTTCAGGACAGATTTTTTTCAGGTCGCAATACACCTGGACGCTCTTAGTCAACTCATTCCAATAATATGCCTTATCCTTGATGCCGGTGTTGATGAAGAAGTGTAGCATCTTGAGCTCAAAGAGCGGGTTGTTTTTAATTTTCTCCTCGTAATAGGGAAGAATGTCGTTATAGCGGATCCCAAGCCTGGATGTGTAAAAATCAAATTTTGGTTCCTCCTCAGAGGCGATGCGGATGCCGATCGTCAGTTTCTGTTTGATATCCGACTCGTATTTCTCCAGTTCAAACAGGTTGTCGAGTACCGGTATGACATTCGTAAACCCGTTATTTACCAGGTTTACAATATTCTCGATATACATCGGGCGTTTGAAACCATTGCAGATAATGTACCTGTCCTTCACAAAGAGTCCCCGTTCGGCAAGGTCTTCAATGATGTTAATGTCGAAGGCGGATGAGGTTTCGAGATGCACATCATTTTTAAGCACCTCTTCCAGGACGAAGCTGAACTGTGAACTTTTGGTACAGTAACAATAGTGGTAATCGCCCTGGTAATCAACCTTGGCCATGGCCACGTTAAACAACCGTTTCGCGCGTTGGATCTGGGAACTGATCTTAGGCAGATAACTTATTTTCAAAGGTGTACCATACTGTTTAATGATGTCCATCAAGGGTACTTTATGGAAATAAAGTTCATTATCAATCACTTCAAACTCAGGCTGAGGGAAGTCGAAGGTTTGTTCAATCAGATCAATATACTTATTTTTCATCGGAAAAATTTTAAATGTAAATCACCCGGATGATAAAAAATACATCAACCCGGATCACCCGGTTGTGTAATTTTTTGCAAAGTTAAGTCAATACGGATTAAAATTTATGATCGGGCGTAAAAATTCTCATAAAAACATATCAGGCCGGTATATCCATCCGGATTTTCGCAGGATGATGGGGATTCCCGGGGAATCGCCGCATGAATAATAAAAAGTCATCTCCTGATTGGAAATCTGTCCTGATTTTCGTATATTTAGGGTCCAATTTCCACGGTCCATGTTCATTCCATCGCCCACTGCCGTTATTATCCCACCTATCTTTTCCAACTGCAACGCCCCTCCTCTGAGGCTCCTCTGAGGCTCCTCTAAGGCTTGTCTAAGCCTTGTCTAACCTGGCGTTCGGTTGGAATTCATATAGCAACCCGGTGCCATCGTATCGCCATTGGTAATTTTTCTTACATTTGCATGACAACCCAGGGAATCACCGTAACCCGATAGCAGGGGTTCGCCCAGGTCAAACCCTTATTCGCATGAAGGCGCCCGACAATCCCCACGAACAGCTGCTTTATGAAATGTCGAGGAGGAATACCGATTTCGTTGCCGGGCTGATCCTTCAGAAGCCGGAGTTGTTCGATGTTCTGTTCGGCATCTTTCTCCTCAACGAAGAACCGGTCAGCCGAAGGGCTGCATGGGTAATCGATACCGTATCGGAAAAGATGCCCGGGCTGCTGCATCCCCGGATACCGGAGATCATCCGGAAACTGCCTGAATTCAAACACGACGGGCTCAAGCGGCATTCCGTAAGAATGATGGCCCGATCGCCCCTGCCGGAAGGGGACCTGCTGGGAATATTGATCAATATCTGTTTCGATTGGCTGGTATCGCCCGCAGAGGCGGCTGCCACCAAGGTTTTCTGCATGGATATCCTCTACCGGATCTCGGAGATCGAGCCGGACCTGAAGAAGGAGCTTGCCGATTCGATCGAATGGCGGTTGCAGGAAGAGACTCCCGGCGTTAAGAACAGAGGCATGAAGATGTTAAAAATCCTGTACCGGGAGATAAATGGCACGATAATACCATGATTTGACCACACTTTTAATTCATTTCCATCTTGATTTATAATTATATTGGTTATTTCCAATGAATTTTATAAATTTGCACCCTCAAAAAAAAGGCTTAGAATTAGAATCCATTTTAAAATTTAAAATCTCATGCAGCACAAAGGCGTTGTTAAATTTTTCGCGGTCACCTTCATTTTGGTTTGTTTATTCCAGTTGTCGTTTACTTTTATCAGCTACTACTATTCAGGAAAAGCCGACAAATATGCCAACT
>CAIYQH010000387.1 GCA_903928285.1 uncultured Bacteroidales bacterium | reverse complement strand
TTTTTTTACAAAGGTAGGTTTTTACCCTGACTGAATTTAGTATTTTCGTGAAAAATTTAACATAAAACAATCCCATGTCCCATACCATTCCGGTTGACTCTTACCGTCATCAGGGCCTCAGAAAACTACTGGTCCAGAATATCAGGCAGAAAGGAATTTCCGACCATCAGGTGTTGGCTGCGATTGAAAAAGTTCCCCGTCATTATTTCTTTGAATCCTCCTTCCTTGAATATGCCTATGAGGACAAACCGTTTTCGATAGGGGCTGGTCAGACGATCTCACAGCCCTATACAGTAGCATTTCAAACAGAATTACTGCATATCAGAAAGAATGACAAAGTGCTGGAAATTGGAACCGGATCGGGTTACCAGGCATGTATCCTGGCCGAATTGGGGGCAAAAGTATTTACCATTGAACGCCAGAAAACCCTTTTTGACCGTACCAGCAAATTGCTACCCTTGTTAGGGTACCACACCATCAAGACTTTTTTCGGGGATGGTTATAAGGGATTGCCAACCTTTTCACCCTTTGACAAGGTCATTGTGACGGCTGCCGCGCCCTTTATTCCGGATGCCCTGCTTGAACAACTAAAACCGGGAGGCATACTGGTAATCCCTGTTGGTGCGGGAGATGTCCAAACCATGACCACCCTGACCAAACTGGAAGATAATTCTGTTGAAAAGAAGGAATATGGCACTTTCAGGTTTGTTCCGATGCTTGAGAATAAAGCAAAAGAAAAATAACATTAAGCCATTCAGGAGTTGCTGCGCCAGCGGTGGCGTGCCCTTCTGAAAAAGGCAATTCCAAATCCGAGGGTCATCACTACAGATCCAAACCATAAAATACTAATATAGGGATTCATGATGGCTTTTACCACGATATAATCGGGTTCCTTTGACACATGTGCGATATAGGTGTAGTAATCGCGGTCGATAAAATGGCGGGTGTCGGGATTATAAACAGCGCCCATCTTGGGATGTACATTCACGGAAGGATTCAGCGAGAAGGCTTTGCGGAATTTGCCCTTTGTTTTCGTGAGAAAGTCAATCGTATAGACAGTTGTGTTCCCGGCAGCCCTGCTGTTGGTGTAGGTAACAAAAAATCCGTTCATCCGTAAGGTATCATGGCGGGTAAGCACAAGATTTTCGGCATTGTCCCGGGCATCACCCAGGTCGAAATTTGAAGTGTTCTTTGAGATGACCTGTGAGTTGGAAAAGGTAATCACGGTCCCAAGGACGAAAATCACAAAACCGGCATGGGCAATGATGGCACCGATATTCCGGGGTTTCGCCGTCCTGAAAATCATATTGTACAATGATGAAAACAGGGCAAAGAGCGTAAAGGCGATCAGCAGGATAAAGTTCATGCTGGTAACAATACCGGCAGCAGCAATTGCAGAACATGTAGCAATTGCAAAAACCAGTGGAATAACCAGTTTTCTTAGGAACTGCCCCGGTTCATTTTCGTCATAATTAAGAAACTGGCTGAAGGCGATGAAACCGCTGATCAGCAGTGCATATGGCATTTGCCAGTGGTTGTAAAAACCAACCCTGTCGGCTGGCGGGGCAATACTGGTGTGAAACAGACTGTTGAAAACCGGGATAGAGGTGGTAAAGACAATCTGGAAGGCAGCCAGCACCATGATGATTGCACCGATGAACATCCAGAATTCGCGGGAAAGGAGCACATCTTGCCTGGAAACATGGAATTTCCTGATATTTCCCCCGATCATAACGATCATGATAACCAGGAAGGTAAGCAGAAATACCAGCAATTGTTTCGTCATACCATTATCCCCGAAGGAATGTGCTGAGGTGTCGGCCAATACGCCACTGCGGGTCAGGAAACTGGCATACAGCACCAGTACGTATGAGAGCGTGATCAGGAGGTAGGCGGCAAGCAGTGCATAATTCTGTCGCCTGGCTATCAGCAGGAAATGAAGCCCGGCTACGAGGGTCATCCAGGGAACCAGCGAGGAGTTTTCGACAGGATCCCATGACCAGAATCCGCCAAAGGTAAGCGAGACATAAGCCCATGCACCGCCAAGAAGGATTCCGGCGCCCAGCATCAGCAGGGCAAGCAGCGTCCAGGGCATCGCACGCCCGATCCACGTGTGATAATCTTTCTTCAGGAAGGAGGCGATGGCATAGGAAAATGGCACCAGTGCAAGCGCATAACCCAGGAACAGGATTGGCGGATGAATCGTCATCCAGATATTCTCAAGCAGCGGGTTCAGACCGTTGCCGTCGGTCACCATGGTAAGGTAGTTCGGCATGGCAAATATCGTTCCTTGTATCGTTTCAACCGTATCCCTGAGCAGGGTAAAGGGACTGGCACCGATCTTAATGCCAAAGAGGGTGATCCCAAGCAGCATGGAGGTTACGAAGATCTGCGACAGTGAAAAAATCATCATTACGGCCGTTTCCCAGTTACGGGCAAGCCTGAGCAATACCAATCCGATCAACGATTGCCATAAGGCCCAAACCAGGAAACTACCCTCCTGACCTGCCCAGAAACAGGAAATAATATACTTTATGGGCAGCTCCACTGAGGAATACTGCCAAACATAAGCGTATTCAAAATAGTGATTAAAAATCATGTAATAAAGAATCCCCGCGACCGACACCATTGATACGGCA
>CAIYQH010000386.1 GCA_903928285.1 uncultured Bacteroidales bacterium | reverse complement strand
TACCTGCCGCACCAGGTCCATTTATAGGTTCTGAAATTGGTATCCTGGACTGTATATTCAGTGAATTTCCTGATCCTTGTTTTTTGAATTTCTCCCAGCAGGCATTGGTGGATGATCTCGTTTTCGTGGGCCAGGGCCTGTTTGTACCCGCTGCTATCGCAACCGTAGGGCGCATAATCCGATCCTCCCCAATCCTGATCGCCGTAATGAACGGCATCACTGGAAATAACGATGGCAATATCTTTGTCCCAAACAAGATCCTCCTGCCTGATAATCTTCCAGAGAGCCAGCGAGAAGGAGGAGGAAAGTTCCTCCATCTTTTCGTACGACATATAGGGGATCAGGACCGGCACAATCTCAAGATCCCTGTTGTAGTAATGGAGAAAGGGAATCAGCGCTTCGACAGAATGTTCAGCCTGGTGAAGCGAATCGTTGACCACATAGGTTGACCGGGGCAACTGGTTGAGGATCATTTCACGCAGGGGGGATACCTTCACAAGGCCATAGGGTTCAGTCCAGCGGTCGAAGCTGTCAAATACCATTTTATCCTCCAGGCCGAATTTTTTGGCTTTATGGGCAACGCCGATGAGGATCACCGTTTTGGCTTTGATATTTTTTAACACAGCAGGGTATAACCATCCTGCATAGGTGTAATCATCATGAGGGCAGATCACAGTTTTCCATCTGGTTAACCCTGTAATGTTGTTGATTTTCCAGGAACGGGTGATCTTCTGTCCCTGGAGCCTGAGTATCCGGTTCATGACCGAATCCATCTGCCGGGAGGTAGTGGCAAACCCGACGGGATCAACCGGTTTACGAACCTTCAGTTCGGGTTTTCCACCGATAAGGAAGATCATGCATATCACCGAAAACCAATATTTCATCCAGTTTTGATTTGACAGGCCGGGCGATAGTCAGGCTGCTCTGCAGTTATTCCCAGCGTTGTACAGGTTGCAAAAAACAAAATTATCAAAATTATAGGTACTTTTACAAATCATTTTTACGCTCGAACCTTGAACCCAATTCTAACAAACCAGATGAATTTCCGCGACCTGGGCGGAATACCTGCGATGGATGGCCGCAAGGTCAGACCCGGACTGTTGTTTCGCAGCGGCGATTTTTTTAATCTTACCCCTGATGATATCCGGAAGTTGGAAGAGATGAACCTTTCCACCATCATCGATTTCAGGGCTCACCGTGAGATCGCAGCCAGACCTGATAAGCTGGTTTCAACCGTGAAAAACAGCATCCACATTGATATTTTCGATGCTGCCCGGGATACGGCTGAAAAATTCCTGGAGGAAAATAATGCGGTTGGTCTTGAAACTGTACTGATCGGAGATTACAGACGGATGGTGACCTCACACCAGGAGGATTTCAGTCGGTTCCTTACGATCCTTTGTAATACGGATGATCTGCCCCTGGTCTATCATTGTGCAGCAGGCAAGGACCGGACCGGCCTGGCAACTGTGTTTTTGCTCACGGCACTGGGGGTTTCAATGCCCCACATCCTGGAGGATTATATGGCCACCAACGTGTTTGGGAAATCATATACCGATAAAATTATCAGGAAAGTGACGGAGTCGGGTTTGAACGGGGAGATTCTCAGGCCTTTGCTTGAAGTCAGGATTGCCTATCTTGAAGCGGCAATGGATGAAATTAACCGCTTTTCGGGCAGTCTCCTGAATTTTGTCGATGTTGTGCTGAAGGCCGATATGGTGACACTCAGGCAAAAATATCTCGTAAACTGAACATTCAGCGGTGGTTAACTGTTACTTTCAAAAAAACAAAATTAACCACAATGACACCATGAAGGCACAATGTTCACAAGGAATTCTTAGTGAACAGCAACCTTCTCTATTATTCCAAGGTTCCCGTTGAGACGGATCAATTCACCATCAGCAATGAATTTTTTGGCTCCTTTTGCCCCAACCACAGCGGGGATACCATATTCGCGCGCCACCACGGCGCCATGCGATAGCGGACTGCCAATTTCAGTGATCAGTCCGGCGATAATGCTGAAGTAGGGAGTCCAGCCGATATCGGTAAAGGAGGCAACCATGATCTCACCCTCCTGTAATTGTTCGGCATCGGCCAGGGTGTGGATGATACGGGCCCGGCCTTCAACAAGTCCGCTACTAACAGGGGTTCCCTTCAGTTGTCCCTCACGGATTTCAATTTCAGCCTCCTGGTCAATCGGCTCGGGGATGCCAAAACAGATCTCGTTAAAGAGCAATTTATCCATTTCAGGTAATAATTCCCTGCGTTTGGCGGCCCTTGTTTTCCAGGCGGGATTGTGGTCCCGTAGTAACAGTCCGACCTCGTCGTGGGTCAGGAAATAGACCTGGTCGGCATCATCAAGCAAACCGGCATCTGTCATTTGTTTTGCCAGGATCCTGTAACTCTTCCTGAAGGTATTCACCATCCTGATCGAATAGGCTTTTGAAATTTCCCTGCGCGCTACCGCTTTCCTGGCAGAGGGAATCAGCATCCTGATAATGCTTCGTTTGAGAAAGGGTATCTTTTTAAATGCGATATTCAGTTCCTCTGTTTTATCCCGGTGGGGATGATGAATCTCTCCGAGCCTGACACGGGTTTGTAAGGTCTGAATCAGTTGCTGCGGATTTTCTTCCCAGGTTTTCTCCCTGAGTTCCGATTCCCTGACACACCGGTGGCCATGCCGTTCGATGAAGGTGCTGAACTGACGGCTGATTTCGGGAGGTGCATCGTGCCGCAGTATTTGAAGCGCTTCGGCCGGGGAGGCGGCTGTGAACCTCTCGGCAAACCGCCGGTCACTGTGAATCAGTGATGCAAAGTGCTCAAGTGATTTGACGGCGTCGGCGCTTTCAATACCGGGGATATCGAGCAGGAACAGCGTGGCAATATGATGATCGGCGGCGGTTGGCGAGCCTTTATCCCCGCTCATGATCCGCATGATGGCCGAATAAAGGGTTCCCGATTGTGCGGAGGTACCCAGATGGTGGCCAAAGCCGATACCCATTGGAATTCGTGCTTTTTCAAGGTTTTCATGAAACTGAACCATGTCGGCAGAGGGAACGATCCTGTATCCTGCTTCAAGTTTCCGCAGCGTTTTCAGGTGTTTCCCGGCATTGCCGGTATTGATCACCTGGCGGAAAAAATTGACAACCCTCCTGATGAGGAAACCTTCCGGCTTTGCCCCGATGCCCGGAAAAGTCTTGCCGCTGAGGGCAAATTGTACATCTTCAGCCGTGTTAAGCCATACGTTTTTAGGATAATCCATCATATGGCTCATGTTGATGAACAGCCTGTTATAAAACATCTGGATGTAACGGGGAGAGGTGCGGTCTTTTAGTTTAAAGGCGCCGGCACGCTCGGCCAGCAGCGTCATTCCGTAGTCGATCGCCTCTGCGGTAACCGAATAGGTTAGGGGAGTAGCAACGCCTGGCATCATCTCACCGATGTTTCCCAGCGTCCAGATTTCATCGCTGGTTCCCCTGACGGTATCGAGTTCATTGAAATGAACCTCGTTGACCGTGGTAACCGGCCTGACCTGCAGCCAGTGCAGTGTACCGCGGGCATCAACGGCCCATTCAAGATCAACCGGGTGTTTCAGGTGTTCCTCGGCAACCCGTGCGCCTTCAAGGATCTCCCTGAGCAGTGCTTCGCTGAGCAAATGGCCATCCTTGCCTAGTTCCAAACCAATATTGGAGCCACTGCGGAAAACTTCGTAATGATGGGCATCTTTCATGCCGCTGACCAGGCTTTCACCATTCCCGGCGACCGCATTGACCAGCACTTTGTCATGACGGTTATTGACAGGGTTCACAGAAAATACGACCCCTGCAACGGATGCTTCCACCATATTCTGCAGGATAACGGAAATACGCAGGTCGGCATCGGAAATCAGGTTACCAGAATAGGACCTGACTCTTTCAGCGCCGGCCGCCCTGATACACAGTCTAATGGCCTGTTTGATCTCATCGAAGGTGTTCAGTCCCAGGTAGGTTTCAAACTGACCGGCAAAGGAGGCTTTTTTCCCGTCTTCGCCCATGGCCGATGAACGCACCGCTTTCGGGCCGTCGCCAAGGGCCGAAAGATACTGCTTCAACAGGTCATCATTAATCAGGTTTTCTTCAGGATGGATCAGCACAAAGGCATCGGGAACGCGCAAACCGAGCTCCCTGAGGAGCTTCAGGCCAAGTGCCTTTCCTCCGGCCGAAGCTGCTGTTATTTCATGAAGGTGTTTTATCATTAAATTTTCTTCATCAGATGTTATATCACGATGGCCCGTCCAGCAAACTAGCGGGAAAGCAGGCACTCAAAACCTTCCGGTTGGTTTACGGAGTTGCGTTAAAGGTTGTACTTGTCAGCATGAAACCCGAATTCGACCATTCCAACACCGTCGGAACCGTCAAATTTATAGGTGCCGATTCCTTCACGCATCATATATTTACCGTCGTGGAGGTATGCAAATTCACCATGGCGCCAGAATTCCATCATATGGGTTTTTCCGCTGCGGGTCTTGATTTCAACGATGCCATGATCAGGCAGCAGTTTTTCCCGTGAGATGGTTTCCAGGTCGGTGCATTCAATGATGGCATCGGTGGTGCCGTCGGCGGCGGTGATAAAACCGGCGGTGAGGCGCCCCAGAAACTGCCATTTTATGGTGGTCACAGTCCAGTGGATTCCTGCATCCGACACTCCGGTGATCCAGTAATGGCGGTCCCAGGTGAGCCAGTTCCGCGATCCGAAGGAATGGTCGCGCGAAGCCATCATATGCAGGTTGACAGTCTGATCATCCAGGATGATACTTCCCTTGAAGGTGCCGGTTTGCTCGTAATGAACCTGGTGGGTATCCTTCATGTGGAAGAAAAATTCCTTGTTCCATTTCTCCGAGGCGATCGCCATGGCATTGGCGTTATGGTCGGAGCTTTTTGCGAAATCATAAATCGGGTGATCGCCGGTAAAAACCAGGTTTGCCACGCAGGAATGTTCGTTGCCCTGACGGTCGTGAACCAGCCCTTTGTAGGTGACCCGCCAGATTTTACCAACTTCGATGGGTTCCCATTTCAGGTTTCCCTGCTGGAATCCGGTACCTTCTTCGCCCGGATCGCGGGTCAAACCAAAATATCCTTTTCCCTGGAGGAAAAAATCAAACCAGTATTCGTGCAGGCGGTTTGGCCCGCGGAAGGCCATCCTGGTGATAAAGGCATTGCCATTTATATCGCCCCCGTAAAAATAGGAGCTGTCGTTGGGATAAGGCTGGTCGAGATCTACGTGTTTCTGTTCAAGGTATTCAACGGGAAATTGGCGCGATTTTGTCCTCTTCACCATCTGCCGTGCGATAAATTGTTTGATCATCGGGTAGTAGTTATAGCGTGCAAATGTAGAAATTTACCGGCAGATTTATTTCTTCTTTTTCTTTGGATTGAAGCGGTCGGGGCGTCCGAAACTGTGCTCGTCAATCTGACCCCTTTTTCCTGAAAAATCCTTCCCTTTTTTGAAATCCCTGTCTCCTTTGAATTTACCCTTTTCCTTGAATGACCTGCGTTCGTTAACGTTGACCGATGACTGGCCGCCGGCTGTTTTAACATTGAGGTTTGAACCCTGGAATTCAGCCTCGCTGAGCGATTGGGTGAGAAAGCCCGCATATTCGGTATCTACCTCAAAGACCCCGTCATTCTTGCCAAGGGTGATATCGCCGATGCGGATGCGCTTCCCCGGGCTGTTTGCATTGATCAGCTCGATCAGGGTGTTGGGATACAGGCCATCGGCTTTGCCGACGTTGATCGACAACCGGGTAAAGGAGGTAACCTCCTTGCGGTCACGCCCGCCCTTTTCGCGGAAGGAGTCGCGGCCGCCTTTTTCGCGGGATGATTCCTTGCCTTTTTCCTCAAAGACATTGATATCCTTGGCATGGCGGTAATATTCAAGGAAGCGGTTAAACTCGAGCGCCACAAAACGTTTGATGACATCCTCTTTTTCGAGCCATTCCAGTTTCCGGTAGATGGCAGGCAGGAAGGGGTCGATTTCAGAATGTTCGATCTCGACATTTTCCATCTTGTTGATCAGGTTAAAAAGCTGTTTTTCACAGATTTCACGGCCTCCGGGAACCTTAGCGGCAATAAACGGCTTGTTGATCAGTTTCTCGATCTGCCGTATAAGATGCTTCTCTTTCAGGTTGATGATGGCAATGGAGGTGCCTGTTTTACCGGCCCGCCCGGTTCGCCCGCTGCGGTGTGTATAGGCTGAAATGTCATCAGGAAGGGCATAGTTGATGATATGGGTAAGATCGTTGACATCCAGACCGCGGGCTGCCACGTCGGTGGCGACCAGCAGCTGCACATGCCTGATCCTGAATTTTTGCATGACACTGTCGCGCTGTGACTGAGAAAGATCCCCGTGCAGGGCTTCGGCGTTGTAACCATCGGCGATCAGCTTGTCGGCAATTTCCTGGGTGTCGATCCGGGTACGGCAGAAAACAATACCATAAATGGAAGGATAAAAGTCAACAATGCGTTTCAGCGCGGTATATTTGTCCTTGGCATGAACTGTATAATAGAGATGTTTGATATTCTCCGCACCTGAATTGCGGTTTCCTATCGTGATCTCGATCGGTTTTTTCATGTATTTTTTAGCAATGACAGCCACTTCGTTGGGCATGGTAGCCGAGAAGAGAAGGGTGCTGCGGTTTTCGGGAACTTCGGCAAGGATCTCGTTGATACTGTCGAGGAAACCCATGTTGAGCATTTCATCAGCCTCATCCAGAACGACGGTATGAACGCTGCCCAGTTTGATGGCTCTTCTTCCCATCAGGTCGATCAAACGGCCGGGCGTTGCCACGACGATCTGGACCCCTTTTTTCAGCGATTTGATCTGGACATCCATGCTGCTTCCGCCATATACGGGGAGAACTTTCAGGTTGTCGACATATTTGGCAAAGTCGTTCAGGTCGCCGGCGATCTGAACGCATAATTCGCGGGTTGGGCAAAGGATAAGCGCCTGGGGAAGGTGGTTATCGGTGTCGGTTTGCTGGAT
>CAIYQH010000385.1 GCA_903928285.1 uncultured Bacteroidales bacterium | reverse complement strand
TGACTACGATTCCGGTTTTTTCCTTTCTTAAATTTCTTGTTTCCATATGATTTCATTTGTTGATCCGGGATTTTGCCCGGTTGTATAGACAGGATTAAAACCCGTCTCTACAACATTTATTTTTTACCCGCTTTTGTAATGGCTTCCCCTTTTCTGGCCCGGCTGCGCAATTCGGTTTCAAGGCGGGCGATCGTTTTGCGGTATGCCTTAATTTTATTAGGGTTTTCCAAAGGCGAAACAGCATGGTTCAACTTAAGTTTTGTAAGTTGACGCTTTTCTTCGTCCATCCTTTCCAGGATTTCGGCCGTTGTTAATTCAATGATGACTTTCTGTTCCATTTGTGTTTATTTTTAAGACGTCTTTGAAAGTCGTCCTTACAACTTATATTGCTTCTTCAACGTAATCCTTACGCATCACCGTCCTGGTCTGAACTGGGAGTTTCTGGGCTCCGAGGCGTAAAGCTTCTTTTGCAGTTACCATAGGAACGCCTTCGATTTCAAAGAGGATCCTGCCGGGGTTGATACGTGCCACAAAATATTCCGGGGCACCTTTTCCTTTACCCATACGTACTTCGGCGGGTTTCTTGGTGACGGGTTTGTCGGGGAAGATACGGATCCAGAGCTGACCTTCACGTTTCATGTGACGGGTGATAGCCTGCCTGGCGGCTTCAATCTGCCGGCCTGTGATCCAGGCTTCTTCCAGTGTCTTAATACCGAATGAGCCAAAAGCGAGTTGATGCCCACGCTGGGCATTGCCCTTCATCTTTCCCTTCTGCTGTTTCCTGTATTTTGTTTTCTTTGGTTGTAACATTATTCAGATATATTATTGGTTACAGTGCTTTTGTTGTGAGCCGCATGCCATGCGGCTTTACGTTTTATTTTGAGCTGCAGGCCATGCGGATTTACCTGAGCCGCAGGCCATGCGTCGTGATGCTATTTTCGGGGTCCGCGTGATTTACCGGCATCCCTTGCAGGTCCACGGTCACCACGGCGATCCTGTCCACGGTCAACACCACGGTCACCACCGCGATCTCCACCCCGGTCATTACGGCCACGATCACGGTCTCCCGGACGTTCGTTGCCACGATGCTGTGACGGTTTCAGTTTCGTTGTGGCGGCATCAGGCACCAGGTCAGGACGACCATAAACGTCACCTTTGCAGATCCACACCTTGATACCGATGATTCCGTAGGTTGTATGAGCTTCGGCAGTAGCGTAATCAATATCGGCGCGGAATGTATGTAATGGGATACGTCCCTCCTTGTATTGTTCGCGACGTGCCATTTCAGCACCACCAACACGACCTGAAATCATGATTTTGATACCTTCGGCACCGATCCTCATGGCTGATGCAATGGAGGTCTTGATTGCGCGACGGTACGAAATACGTCCCTCAATCTGACTTGCCACGGTATTGCCAACGATTACGGCATCAATTTCCGGACGTTTGATTTCGGAGATATTGATCTGGATCTCCTTTTTGGTGATCTTTTTCAGCTCCTCCTTTAATTTGTCAACTTCCTGGCCGCCTTTCCCGATGATGATCCCCGGGCGTGCAGTGTGAATGGTAACAGTTACCAGCTTCAAGGTACGCTCAATAACGATCTTTGCAATACCAGCCTTGGCCAGACGGGCATTCAGATACTTACGAATTTTGTCATCCTCGACCAGTTTGGACTCGAAATTCTTTCCGCCGAACCAGTTTGAATCCCAGCCGCGTATAATGCCTAACCTGTTAGCAATCGGATTGGTCTTTTGTCCCATTAAAACTTTATTTTAATAATTGCTTAATATTCCTGTTAATTGTTGGTCTCTTCAACTTCTTCAACCTCTTCGGCAACAGCTTCCGGCTTGTTGCGGGCATCGAGCAGCATGGTCACGTGGTTTGAACGTTTCCGGATCCGGTGTGCGCGGCCCTGAGGGGCGGTTTGCAGGCGCTTCAGCTGGCGTCCACCGTCAACGAAAACCTCCTTTACAAACAGATCGCTGTCTTCGATACGTAAACCTTCGTTTTTAGCCTGCCAGTTGGCGATGGCTGAAAGCAGCAGTTTGCGCAACCGTTCCGATGGTTGTTTGGCATTTGTCTTCAGAATATGAAGTGCCTTCTCTACACGCTGTCCCCTGATGAGGTCGGCAATAAGCCGCATTTTACGAGGCGAAGTTGGGCAATTATTCAGTTTGGCAAAAGCCACAGTCTTCTTGGCCTCTTTACGATTCTCGGCTCTTGTTCGGGTTCTAACTCCCATAATCTATCTTGTTATGACGTTATTTCTTACCTTTATCTTTGTTTCCTGCATGACCGCGGAAAATCCGGGTCGGGGCAAATTCTCCCAATTTATGACCTACCATGTTCTCGGTAACATAGACCGGGATGAACTTATTGCCATTATGAACGGCAATGGTCTGGCCAACAAAATCCGGAGAGATCATGGAACCACGCGACCAGGTCTTGATGACAGTCTTTTTCTTGGATTCCAGCAAT
>CAIYQH010000384.1 GCA_903928285.1 uncultured Bacteroidales bacterium | reverse complement strand
TATGCCGATATTTTTTACCGCAATGTGATGGCCTCGGGCGTTATCCCGCAGATCTCCGCCATTCTCGGCCCCTGTGCCGGCGGCGCCGTATATTCCCCGGCCATAACCGACTTTATCTTCATGGTGAAGAATTCCAGTTACATGTTCGTTACGGGTCCGGAGGTGATCAAGACCGTTACGCATGAAGAGGTGACCATGGAGGAGCTTGGCGGTGCCATGTCGCATAATACTAAGAGCGGCGTAGCCCACTTTGCAGCAGAAAACGACGAACAGGTCATGCTGATGATCCGTGAACTGATGAGTTTTCTGCCGTCAAACAATATGGAGGATCCTCCCACGCAGCCCTGTACCGACGATGTCATGCGGCAGGACGAGAAGCTGCAGACGGTCGTGCCGGCCGATCCCAACAAACCTTACGACATGAAGGATATCATCACCACGGTGGTCGATAACAAGAACTTCTTCGAAGTGATGCCTTACTATGCCCAGAACATCCTTACAGGTTTTGCCCGTCTCGGCGGCAAACCGGTTGGTATCGTCGCCAACCAGCCAGCCTTCCTGGCCGGGGTTCTCGACATTAACTCATCCATTAAAGCCGCAAGGTTTGTCAGGTTCTGCGATTGCTTCAACATCCCGCTGATCACCTTCGTGGATGTTCCGGGGTTCCTTCCCGGCACCAACCAGGAGTTTGGCGGCATCATCAAACATGGCGCAAAACTGCTCTATGCCTTTTCGGAAGCTACGGTGCCCAAGATAACCCTGATTACCAGGAAAGCTTACGGTGGCGCCTATGATGTAATGTCGAGCAAACACATTGGCGCCGATGTGAATTATGCCTACCCTACCGCCGAAATCGCCGTGATGGGCCCTGAAGGCGCCGTTAACATCATTCATAAGGGAAAGCTGAGCGATACCGATCGTATCGATGCAGTCGACCATTACCGCCAGACGTTTGCAAATCCCTACAAAGCTGCCGAGCTCGGGTATGTTGATGAAATCATCCTGCCCCGCGAGACAAGGATGAAGCTGATCCAGGCCATTGAACTTACCCAAAACAAGAGTAAGACCAATCCTCCGAAAAAGCACGGGAATATACCCCTGTAAGCTGGTTCAGGATGCCCGGGAATTACAGGTCCCGTTAATGAAAGAGGCTGACTCGTACTTATGAGACAGCCTCTTTTAATTTTAAGTGGATCGGAAACCAGGGATCAGGAGGAATTTCAAAGGGGGAACAGATGCCGGCCATATATTGACAGGCAGGGGTTCTGAATTGGCGACCAGATAAGTTATTCGGGAGACCCGTTTGAAACCCAGCAGGAGAGTACATGAATCTGTGCATCGGGCATTTTTTACGCCGCCCTGGGGCATGTTCTTGTATAAAGTAAGGTGCTCTATGGAACCCATAAAACTTTTTTTAGAGCTGGCTTTTGCCGAATTTGCATAATCGCTCAGGTTGATCCCGCTGGCAGCATGGTTCGCCCCGTGACAACCCATATCGGGCATGGCACAATAGGAATCAAGAATGGGCTTCACATCTTTTTTATAGGTTGGCGTAACCCCCGTGCAATCATAAACTGAAGCATGCTGACAGCCGATTACAAACAAAAAGGTAAAAATTACAGATAAAGTGATGAGGATTTTCATGCCAACACGATTTTATACGTTAATTTTAATGGTGCAAATTTACATAAAAAACACTTGGGATTGTATCCTTTGTATTTTTGCAGGGTTAATTCTGGTAATCAGCTGTTAAAGCGGGCATCGGGAGGCCCTGTTCTGATAACAGACCGACCGGGAATTACCGGCACGATTATATAACGTTACTTCTATATGAAATTGTGCAGGCTCATCCGTTTTTTATTATGCTGGTTTTTGCTCCTGAATTCAGTTGCAAACAGCCAGGTCAGCAACCGGGGGCAATTGGCTGCCCCTGTTCCCGGTTCACGGCGGGCGCTCGATTCGGTAATGGCAGCGCGAGTGCCTCTGCTGACGCTGCCCGCGAAGTTCAAAAACAGGTTGCTCCCATCCTCTGTCAACAATGCGCTGAATGACTTCTGGCCCGGGGTACAGGATCAGTTTCTTTTTTACAGCTGCCAGCAATACGCCAGTGTAGCCTATGTGTTCGGCTACGAGATGAACTGTGCCAGGAACCTGCCGGGATGGCACTGGGAAAACAGTTATCCGACACATTATACATGGAATTTTTTGAACCAGGGGGAACGCTTTATTGGCGTAAACTTTCTGCAGAGCTTTGAAGCCATCAGGCAGCAGGGACACATGACCTCGCCCGATTTCGGGGTGGACTCCTCCTCTTCCTATGTGGGGTGGATCAGCGGATATGATAAATATTACAGGGGGATGTCAAATCACCTCAAACAGGTTAAGGCCATCATGATCAACAGCGCCGAAGGGATCAACACCCTTCGGAACTATTTATATGACCACCTTGACGGATCCCCGACGGGAGGCATTGCCTGTTTCACCACCGATGCCATTGCACTCTATAATATGCAGACCATCCCTGCCGGAACCCCGGAAGCAGGGAAACATATCATCACAGGGTGGGAAAACAATCCCGATCACGGGCTGACCGTGGTCGGCTATGACGATTCGATCAGGTTCGACCTGAACCATGATGGCAAATACACCAACGATCTTGATATCAACCATGATGGCATTGTGGATGCCCGCGACTGGGAAATCGGGGCGTTTCGCATTGCCAATTCCTACGGGAGCTGGTGGGAAGATATGGGGTTTACCTATGCCCTCTATAGCGCCTTTGCGGGGGATTACGGCGCGGGTGGGGTCTGGAACAACAGGGTTTATGTGGTCGAACCCGATACAGCCTATCATCCCCTCCTGACGATGAAGGCAACCATAAACTACAATCTGCGCGACAGGATCCGCATCCTTGCCGGGGTCAGCACCGATACCCTCCACCGGATGCCTGACCATGTTCTTGATTTTCCCCTCTTCAATTTCCAGGGTGGAGAGCATGTGATGCAGGGGTGGGATTCGCTGCCGGGGTCAGATACCATTGAATTTGGCCTTGATGTCACCGCACTGCTCAACTATGTAACTCCCGGACAGCCGGCACGGTATTTCCTGGCGGTGGAGGAGCGCGACCCTGACCACATCGGAAACGGGGTGATCAGGCAGGCATCCTTTATCAGCTATTATAACGGAGTTCACGAATTTCCCGCCGGCAAAGAAAATGTACCCATTGAGGATAACGCCACGACCCTGGTTTCGGTGGTCGCAACCGCTGAAAAACCTGCCGTGACGATCCTCACCAACAGCCTTCCCCCGGTTACGGCAGGCCAGCCCTACCATACGCAGCTTTCGGCCGCGGGCGGACGGCCTCCCTACGACTGGTCGGTTGAGGAGGGATACAATAAACAACCTGTTACCCTGACCATGCCTCCTGTGACAAATATCATCATCCCTGTTCCCAGCGGGACGCTGCCCTATTCGCCGGTTGCCCTGCCCTTCAGCTTTCCGTTCTATGGAAAGAGGTATGACAGCATCTATGTGAATGTGAATGGTTATATCACCTTCGATCCGCTCGACCTGCCGGGTATCTTTACCACCGACGAAGTGTCGATGCTCAGGATGATACCGGCGGTGGCGCCTGCCTTTTCCCTGCAGTTTACCTATGTTCCCCTGAAAGGGGATGGTATTTTCATGGAAAGTGGTCCGACGCGGGTGATCATCCGGTGGAGAGCCACCATCCAGGGCCACCTGACAGGCTCGACCGACGATTTTGCGCTTGTACTCTATCCCGGCGGCCGGTTTGAATTCAGGTACGGCACCATGATCAACGATGGATTCCAATCTCCTGTTTATTCAGGTGTCTCAAAGGGTGATGGTTTGGAGTCGGATATCATGACCACCTGGGATGCCCCCGCACTTTCGGGGAAAAGTTTCACCTTTTCACCACCGGTACTGCCCCCGGGATTAACCATTGATAACCAGGGAATGCTTTCGTGCAGCCAGCCCGACTCCACGAGGATTTACAGGCTGAATATCCGGGTGGCCGATGCCGGGAAGATTACCGGATCGAAGACCCTGATGCTGTCGCAGGGGCTGGAGATCGTCAGCGCGATTGCCGGTTCTGCCTACAATCAGCTCGAATTCGGGAAAAGTGCCGGGTTGATCCTGGCACTGACCAACACCAGCCTGCAACCGATCCGCAACCTGGCGCTGAAACTCAGATCTCCCGATTCGTTGCTGAATGTTCACGACAGTCTGTACATGGTTGCCTTGCTGCAACCCGGACAAACCCTCACCATCCCCTCTGCCTTTTCCTTCGGGCTGAAAAATCCGACCGGGAACGGGATATGGGCAACAACCTTGCTGCTGGCCCAGTCGGGAGCCAGAATCTGGAAAAAGGAGGATGAATTCCAGGTGGCCGCCTCCTCCCTGACGATACAGCCGCCCCAGCTGAAGGATGGCGCAAACGATATCCTGGAACCCGGGGAGGTTGCCGACCTGGTTGTCAAAGTTGAAAATTCGGGTGTATTGCCTGCCCGGAGCCTGACTCTTTCCCTGGTTTCAATGGATACGGTCATCTCAATCCTGTCGCCCCCCGTTCTGCCTGTAGATCATGTTGACCCCATGACTTCAGAGATATTCAGCTTCCGGGTCAGGGCATCGAGGCATGCCGTGGAGGGTACCCAGGTGCCCATGAACCTTCAGCTGACCGATTCCCTTGGCATTGCCAGCTCGCTGGATTTTAACCTGCCGGTAAGCAAAAAACAGGTTGCCCTGGTCAGTCTTTCCGCATCCTCCGGATCCATGCTTGCCATGGCTGCCGCACTCGACAGCCTGCATGTGGGGTATGATACCATCAGTGTCCTACCCGTCGATTACGGGAAATATAGCTGTGTTTTCCTGATCCTGGGAAGTGCAACCACGGGGTTTTATTCACTCTCCTTTGTCGAGGCCGCCGACCTGGCGAACTACCTGCGGAAAAACGGGAATCTCTACATGGAGGGATACCTGGCATGGTACTATTCAAACACCACCCAGCTGCAGTCTTATTTTAACTATACTTCGGCGAAGGTCCCCGATTATACATACCAGCAAATTTCAGGAGTGAAGAACACCTTTGCCGACTCTATTGCCTTTGTCTACAATGCGCCGCTGCATCATGCGATCTTCAATTTTATGCCAAAGGCGCCGGCCTATGCTACCTTCTCGAACGGCGACAGCCTTGCGATGAACTTCGAAATTGCTTGTCCCGGCACCGGTTACAGGACCATAGGGACTTTTCTCGCATTCGACGGCCTGACAGGCAGTGGTTATCCCTCCACGCGGGGGAACCTGATGAGGCGCTACCTGGAGTTCTTCGGGCTCAATATAACAGGGCCCTACCCGTTTTTCCATGCGGCAGCCACCCGGGTATGCCAGGGGAAGGATGCAGGATTCGCCGACGACTCCTATGATCATATCACCTCGTGGAGCTGGGAATTCCCGGGGGGATATCCGGCTTCCAGCACCCTGCAAAACCCGGTGGTGAGGTATGACAGCACCGGAATGTTTGATGTCAGGCTGACCGTTTCGGACGGATCCAATACCCGGTCGATCGTGAAACAGGGCTATATCAGCGTGGAGCGGTGCATGGGGCAGGAGAAGGTTACTGCCCGGCCCGGTTTCAGGATTTTCCCAAACCCGGCTTCGGGGAGGGTGTATATTGAGATATCGGGGGAGGTCTGGGAGAAGTGTACGGTTGTTCTGTCGGATATCACTGGACGGAAAATCTCAGAGAAAAAAATTAATTCTGAACAGGGAGGAAAAGCGACCTTTATCAATCTGGAAGGAATTGGGAAAGGGTTGTTTTTCCTAAGGATTCAAGATGGTGATAAGATTTCTGTCAGGAAACTGATTATTTTTTAATTGGTACTGTTTTTAGCGATCGGTTAGGATTATCCGGTTCATTGTGATCATGGATAGCCGGTCAATTATTTGTGTTTGGAGGATTGCAATACATACTTGTTGTTTTCAGTATTCGGAATTTTCCGGCATATTAATTTGTATGTGCCTGGAATTACAAAAGTACATCATATTGAGATTGTTGTACGAGAAATTCATATTGTTTGATTAATGAACTATAGTCTAAAAATTTGACTCTGTGATTTACAACTAACTCTTTGAAGGATGAATACTTTAATTTATTGAGGAATTCGTTTTTTCTCGATGAGTCTGCGACAATCAACATTCGTGAATAGAAATCCTGTAAATCATAGAATTTTAGTAATGAATTTTGGATATCAGTTGAATGTTCAACCTCGAAAAACGAATGAGGCATTTTTCGTTCATTAAACCAGATGACATCAATACTTGAACTTCTTTGAATTATTGGTGTATAACGATACAATGGTATTTCTTTTAGTGTTTTTAATTCTCCTAACTTGTTGTTAAGGAATATCTTGTTTTTATCTTGATTAGGTACAAAGGTTTGTAATCCTTTTAATTTTCCAATCAAAAGTAAAAGACCCTGATAATATGTGTGGTTAAATATTGTAATTTCTTCTGAATTTTTATTTTGCTCAGTTTCAACAATCACACCTTTGGCTTTATAATACTCCCTTTCTTTAAGACAGAAAAGTTAAGAACTATTGTTGTTAACGGGGTTTGAGACGGGAGATAACTCTGCAAGAGTTATCCTCGGATCAAGCCCTTTCTCTTTTTGCTTCTTTTTCTCTTTGTTTATAATGCATAATATTGTTCATAACTCAGGCGGCCAGGCTGAACAGTTGGCAAGGGATTTTATAATTGATTCCTTGGTGGACCCGGTTGTGGTTGTAAAATTGAAAGTACTTGTCTAACCCCCGGTATAGTTCCAGGCCATCATTATAAGCATGTAAATATACATTTTCATATTTTACACTGCGCCACAAGCGTTCAATGAAAACATTGTCGAGAGCCCGGCCTTTGCCGTCCATGCTGATTTTGACCTCATTTTTTTCAAGCACCTCAATGAACTCCAGGCAGGTGAACTGCACCCCCTGATCCGTATTGAATATCTCCGGCTTACCGTGTTTGTTTATAGCTTCTTTCAGGACCTCCACGCAGAAATCGGCTTCAAGTGAATTAGAGATGCCCCAGTTTACTACAAACCGACTGTAAAGGTCTATAATGGCCACCAGGTACATGAATCCATGCTTCATCGGAATGTAGGTGATGTCGCTCGCCCACACCTGATTCGGTCGGACAATGGCCAGATCTCGGAGCAAATAGGGATACTTCTTGTGCTTCTTATCAGCCCAGGTAGTCTTTGGAGCCGGGAAGATTGCATGAAGATCCATAAGCCGGTAAAGCCTTCTGATCCGTTTTATATTAACCAAATATCCC
>CAIYQH010000383.1 GCA_903928285.1 uncultured Bacteroidales bacterium | reverse complement strand
ATATTACCTCGCCGCGATATTGACACTCACCCTGCTCGTCTTCCTCCCGGCTATCCAAAACCTCTTCATTACGTTCGACGATACCAAATATGTGGTTGAAAATCAATTTATCACCGGTTTCAGCGCCCTGAATATCCGCACGATATTTTCGGGCGATGCCAACCACCTTGGGAACTACCACCCGATTACATTGTTATCGTATGTTATAAACTATTCGCTTTCGGGGCTCAACCCGGCACCCTATCATGTTACCAATATCCTTTTACACCTGATCAACACCCTCCTGGTTTTCCAGCTCTCCTTGCTTTTATTCACGCGGATTGGCACTGATCACAAACAGATGTTAAGTTCTATTACGGCACTGCTGTTCGGAGTCCATCCATTGCATGTCGAGTCGGTAGCATGGATTTCGGGCAGAAAGGACCTCCTTTACACCTGTTTCTACCTCCTGTCGTTGATTTCCTATCTCAGGTATGTGGATAAAAAAAAGATTTCCGGCTATGTGCCGGCCCTACTGTTTTTTCTTCTTTCCCTGCTTTCAAAGGGAATGGCCGTTACGCTTCCTTTAGCCCTGATAGCCCTTGACTACCTGTTGAAAAGGGATTTCCTTAATAAAAAGGTGATCCTGGAGAAGATCCCGTTTTTATTGCTGTCATTATTTTTCGGGATCCTAGCGGTGGTGGTTCAGCATGCGCAGGGCGCTACCGACATCGTAAAATGCAACCTCTTTGAACGGCTTGTCTTTTCCTCCTTCGGATTTACCCAATACCTGATAAAACTGGTAATTCCCTATAACCTGTGCGGCTATTACCCCTATCCCGATTACACGGCGGGTCATATCCCGTGGTACTATTTTTTGTGCTTTATCCCGGTGCTGGCTGCCGGATTTATGCTGGTTTATTACAGTTTTTTCAGGTCGGGGAGAACACTGGTATTCGGGGGCTGTTTTTTTATCATCAATGTCATGTTTGTCATCCAGCTTTTCCCAGTGGGAAGCGCCGTCATGGCCGACCGGTACACCTATCTTTCATCCTTTGGCATCCTGTTCCTCTTTGCCTGGGGTTTAGGCTTGTTGATCAAGCGGTTCAATCTTTCAAAGGGTTTGGTTATCAGCATTATTCTGCTCTATGCCGCCGTGCTTTCCGTTACAGCCAGCCAGCGGTGCAGTGTCTGGAAAGACAGTTACTCCTTCTGGACCGATGTGATGGAAAAATATCCGTATTTCTATCCGGCGATCAACAACCTGGCGGTATTCAAGGTTAAGGACGGGAAACCCGAGGAGGCGCTGGAGCTCAGCAACAGGTCGATCAGTGTCAATAAGTTCAACCCAAATGCCTGGTTTCAACGGGGTAGCATAGAGGGAAAAAACGGCAATTACAAGGAGGCGATCGCCGATTTCGACCAGGCCATCCGGTATTCACCCCGTTATGTAAAGGTCTATATCAACCGCGCCATTGCAAAAGCGATGATCAAAGATTACCGGGGCGCCCTGTCCGACCTTAACTGGGTGCTGGGAGTCACCAAAAACGAGGAGGCCTATTTTAACAGGGGAATCCTGAACAAAGAGCTGAAGAATTATCCGCAAGCCATTTCCGATTTCCAGGAGGCGATCAATCTCAATGCATCCTGCCTGAAATGTTATTATTCGCTGGGACTTTCAAATTATTTTGCCGGCAGGTTTCTGGATGCGATGAAGTCCTTTTCAGACTGCATTGACCGAGACCCCGCTGCCGGGATGGCCTACTATTACCGGGGATTATCGGGCATCCATGCCGGGTCTGCCGGGAATTACTGCGACGACCTTCAGAAAGCCGTCAGTATGGGCGTAAAGGAGGCGGAACCGGTCCATGAACAATACTGCCCTCAATAGGGAATCTTATCATTTTTTTCGGTCCATTCGCTGAAAAGCTCGGCTCCTTTTGGATGGTCGACCTTCATAAAGCCGATCCTGCGTTCGGAAGGCGGCAGGTTAAGCTCTTCGTATATATGATTATCCTTAAACCCGATGGCTTCGGCATCATAGCGGGTTGAAACATAGAATACCGAGCGGATATTGGCCCAATAGATGGCTGAAAGACACATCGGGCAGGGTTCGCAGGTTGAATAGATCACGGCGCCGGCGAGGTCGAAACTCTTTAAGTTCGTGCATGCATCGCGGATGGCAACGATTTCGGCATGAGCTGTCGGGTCGTTTTGTGAACTTACCCTGTTGCCTCCTTTGCCGATGACCCTGCCGTCCATCGTGACCACGGCGCCAAATGGGCCGCCAATGTTATTCCTGACTGAATGAAATGCCGCATCGAAGGCCTCATTCATAATCGATTCTGTCATCTCCATATCGGTTTCCGGCGTTATGTTCCAGGATACCCTTGCGGGGTAGCCAGCGGCAACAAAATTAACAGGGAAAATAACGCAAAATACATTTCACGCGTGAATCCTCCCTTTTTTCAGGCAAATCCTGTCAACTCTCACGGTTTATCTATAATTTTGACAAACGCAATTCACTAAAATCCGATCGCCTGTGTCAGGTAAGCTCTTCCCTGTTTCGTTACCCGCTCTTTTACGATTAACTCTTGACGAAATCGGGAAAAACCGGTTTATGGGAATCCCCGGTAGTCTCTTCTTTCATCCTGATCTTCAGGATCCCTTCAGGTCGGTACGTTACCAACGATTGCTGGCTGCTCCCATAGGGGTTGCTGCAGGTCCCCACTCCCAGATGGCCCTTAACATTGTGGCTTCCTGGCTTTGCGGGGCACGGTATATTGAGTTGAAGACCATCCAGGTGCTTGATGAACTAGATGTTTCCAAACCCTGTATCGACATGCAGGATGAGGGATATAACTGCGAATGGTCGCAGGAACTCACCATCGCGGAGTCATTCAGCGAATACCTTAATGGCTGGATCATCATCCATATTTTACATCATGAACTGGGTTTTGCAGGTGAGCCGGGAACCCTCTTCAACATGAGTGTCGGATATAACCTGGAGGGTATTAAAAGTAAAAAGGTACAGTGGTTTCTCGGAAAAATGCGCGATTGCTCCGGTGAGCTGGACCAAGCGAAACATGCGATCAGGGAGATATACCCGGCGGTTGATTCGGTCAATATTCCCCAGCTGATCTCGGATCATGTCACCCTCAGCACCATGCACGGCTGTCCCCCGGAGGAGATCGAAAAGATAGCCGTCCACCTGATCAGGGAGGAAAAGCTGCACACCACTGTGAAGCTGAATCCGACCCTGCTGGGCAGCCATGAACTGCGGGAACTGCTCAACGGGAAGATGGGCTTTGCCACCGTGGTGCCCGATATTGCCTTTGAACATGATCTGAAGTATCCCCAAGCCCTGCATATCCTCAAAACGCTCACTGCCGCCGCAGCAAGCCAGGGTCTTCAGTTTGGCGTGAAACTCACCAATACCCTCGAGAGCGTCAACCACAAAACTGTTTTTGGCAAATCGGAGCCCATGATGTACATGAGCGGCCGAGCCCTGCACCCCATCAGCATCAGCCTTGCGCGAAAGCTTCAGAACGATCTGGCGGGCAATCTGGATATCTCCTTTTCAGGCGGTGCCGATTGCTTCAATATTGCCGACGTTACAGCCTGCGGCCTGAAGCCGGTTACCGTTTGCAGCGACCTGCTGAAACCAGGCGGTTATGGCCGGTTGTATCAGTATATCGAAAATCTTCGGAAGAGCTTTTCAGCCGTCAAGGCTGACAGTATGGAATCCTATATCCGGAAGGTTGCGGGATATCCGTTCAATCCTGAAGATTCCCCGGCAATGGCTGCCCTGGCTAACCTGAACCGGTATGCCGGTTCTGTTGCCGGCAATCCGCGTTATCATAAACATCAGCTGTCAGAACCAGATATCAAAACCAGCAGGCCGCTTGGCTGGTTTGATTGTATTCATACCCCCTGTACCGATACCTGTCCGACCAACCAGGAGATTCCTGAGTATATGGATCATGTGGCAAAGGGTGATATCCCGGCCGCGCTGGAAACGATATTGCGGACAAATCCGTTCCCTTCGGTAACCGGTATGGTCTGTGACCATCTCTGCCAGCTGAAATGTACGCGGATCAACTATGATGAGGCTTTGGCCATCCGGGAGATCAAAAGATTCGTGGCGGAATCAGCCGGGCCAGGGTCATCCATCATTTCCAAAAAACAAGCCGGCATTATGGCTGTGATCGGCGCTGGTCCTGCGGGACTTTCATGTGCATGGTTTCTTCGCCGGGCGGGCTTTGAGGTCGATATCTTTGAACAGAAAAACCTTGCCGGGGGGATGATCTCGGCTGCCATTCCCTCTTTCCGGCTTACTGCGGAGGCCACCGGAACCGATATCGGCAGGATCCTCGGTTCCGGCATTCAGCTGCATGACCTTACCACCATTGATCGGGAAAAATTTGGAGAGATCCTTGAAACGTATGAAGCAGTATTCCTCGCAACAGGCGCACAGGAATCGGTGAAGCTTGAAATTGACGGTTCCGGTTTAGGAGGAGTCATCGATCCCCTTGAGTTTCTGTACCAGGTGAAAAAGGACAACCATCATAATCCAGGCAACCATATTGTGATTATCGGAGGCGGAAACACCGCCATGGATGCCGCACGCACGGCCTTCAGGCTCACCGGCGAGGAGGGCAGCGTTACCATCGTTTATCGCCGTACCCTGCGCGAGATGCCGGCCGACCGCGGGGAAATCGAGGCGGTGCAGCGCGAAGGCATCCTGATTATTGAACTTGCGAATCCGGTCCGGGTAAAAGGGGAGGATGGAAAGGTCACTGCACTTGTCTGCCTGCGGAATATGCTGGCCATAAACGATAAGACTGGCCGTCCGGGACCTGTTGCCATTCCCGGTTCTGAATTTGAGATTCCCTGCGATACCGTCATTCCCGCCATCGGGCAGAAGCTGGCCATCGATTTTGTCGCTCCTGAAAAACTCAGAACCGATCCGGGACATTATAAAACAAGGATCGACGGGTTATTTATCGGCGGGGATGCCCTCAGGGGAGCATCCACAGCTATCAATGCCATCGCCGACGGAAGGAAAGCCGCCATGGAGATGATAGCAGGAACCCACCATCATTT
>CAIYQH010000382.1 GCA_903928285.1 uncultured Bacteroidales bacterium | reverse complement strand
GGTAAACCCCGATGCATGATGAACCTCCTGGTCAACGCCGCGGTACTGGCCATCAACATCGGTATAGACGACGGGCGACTGCAGGGCATGATAGAGGGCTGTGTAGAAATTGATTTTACGGTCGGCTGCCGCTTCGATCCGTAGCCTTCCAAGCTCTTTTTCCCAACTGGTCATGGCTTCAGTCCTTGTTTTTTCGAAATCCCATCCGGGGATCTCCTCCTGCAGGTTTTTCAGGGCGCCCTGCATACTGACGGCCGAAAGTCCGATCTTGATCCTGATCTGTTCACCCTCGCCTGTTGAAAAATCAAAATGGGCCCTGATCTTTTTTCCGGCGATCTCAGGGAAGTTTTCCATCTGGTTGAATTTTCGCCAGAATCCCTTGTAAACCGACTGCTCATTGTTTTGATAACCATAGCCCTTAAAGGGTTTTGAGAAACTCATGGCAAAGTAAATGTAGCGTGTGCGTCCCCATCCGCGGGTGATCCGGTAACCGGTAACCAGGGTGTCATTGTGAACCTGGAGGGAGGCCCACAAAACCTTTCCGTCGTAGTTGTAAATGCCGTGAACCATATCGAAAATGATATGGGCGCTGTCGCTTTTCGGAAAGGTATACTGGTGAAATCCGGCGCGGGTTGTCGCCGTTAGCTCTGCCTCCACATCGGGATCATCCAGGTGAACGCGGTAATAGCCCGGCGATGCCTTTTCAGTCTCTTTCCTGAACCTGGAACGATACCCATTCTCCGGGTGACCGGCAGTTCCCGGGTTTAGCCTGAGTTTCCCCACCGTGGGTATGATCAGGAAATCACCCAGGTCAGAGTGTCCGGTGCCGTTGAAATGGGTATGGCTGAAGCCCACGATGGTTTTGTCGAGATATTGATAACCTGCACAGTACCGGTAAACATCGGGATTGTACTTCCCATCCGTTTCATAAGGAATCGTATCGGTATCGGGACTGAGCTGCACAAATCCGAAGGGGACGCAGGCCCCGGGAAAGGTGTGCCCCATCTCCTGGGTGCCGATGAACGGATTTACATACCCGCAAAGTGGTTCAGGCATGCCGGGTTCGCCTGTCCTGATCACCTGGGAGCGGGCAGAAAAGACAGGAAGAAGCATGGTTGTGAATACGAAGAGACAGGCAAGGATTGTTGTTTTCATGGAGCAGGTATCGTGTGACAAATCAGAGATTATTCGAATGTAAATATTTTTGAAATGATCGGAGAAGCAGTAATGAGTTGATTTTTCCGGTTAATGGGAAGTTTTTTTGCATCCATGCTGATAAATCCCCACCATTCAAAAAAGTGCGCTATGGTCCGTAGACAAAAGCAACCTTCAAACTCCTGGATTGAGCTGAGATAGGGATTTGGCTGGAACTCCTCTGTAATGAGGGGAAAGGCGACCAGGAATTTCCTGGCATAAAAAACACTCTCCTGCGGCGAATGGCCAAACTGAAGGAGCAGGTGGACGGAGAAGCCCCACAAACGTTGTATTTCATAAGCCTCATCATAACCGTCCAGGTTTCCCCATCCCCATTTTTGGGTAAAGGCTATCAATAATTCATGAAAGAACTTGACGCGTGAACCATGTGAAAGGATCTGTTCTCCCTTTTTTGTCAGTGATAACCTGTTTTTAACATTCTTAACCAGTCCGGCGATTTTTAACATGGAATGCACCGCCACGATTACTGGAATGTCCTGTTCCCTGAGAATTTTAGGTTTTCGAAGTTCCACATACCAATAGGTGATTTGCCGATGGTTATAAAGTTCCAGAACGGTTTTCACAGGCAGGTAACCCAGGTTAGTCAGTTTGACGGGCTGGTCGAGGCTGACTATACGGATAAGTTCTTCGGCAAGGCGGAAAAAGGGAACCTGGTTCATCGTCTCATCCGTAATGGCAGGATGCAGCCGAATGGGCGACCGTTCCGTCCAACCATGATATAAAAGATGATGGATCTCGGCGGGCGTAAGTCCGCAAAAGTCCTCCTGGGGCGTGTTGTTCCGCAGGATCAGTGCAGGATCCAGATCATCAAAATCCATCGCTACTTTTCCTCTTTGAAAAATAATTTGTAATAATGGAGATGCTTCTGCTCATCATATCCCTTTTCAACCATGCCACCCTCTCCATGGACATAGATGTGGAAGTTTTTATCAAGTTTAATAATACTCTTCATAAAACGCGACTGGTTCTTCATGGCAGTATCGGAGATCTCGAAATTCCCTGTAAAGTCAAAGTTTCGCTCTTTGCCAAACTGGTTTTTATATTCCGAGAATGAATCGATGATCGCAGGTGAATTCAGCACCTGTTCATTAAAATCCTCCATGCCGAAGGTCTCATTTTCTTTCAGGAATTTCATGGAGCGGTTGAGCATTTCGGCCTGGTCAATCCGGGTCACCTCAAATTCGCGGGGTAATTTGTCGGTGACATAGGTCTTACACAGGTCCATAACGGCTTTGGTCCTGAAATAATTGTCGGCCCGCGGTTTAACCTGCAGGAAATCGTCGCGCCAGTACTGGGCTTCGCTCCCTTTGTTCAGGTTGTCGACCAAGGCGGTCACATAGCCATCTTCGCGCCCTGTGTTAAATACCAGACACCCCTTGTCGAGTTTGTTGATATTGATACCATCTTCATGGGCGATCTCGAAAGAGTCGCTCACCGGGAAGATCTTCAGGTAGGTCTCTTTTGACTCGGATTTGAAAATACCGACAGCATCAACAACCGCGTTATCCAGCCAGCAATTTTCAATATAGGCAACATAAAACTCACCATTCCTGATTTTCGGGTGGGTTGAATTCCTGTAAAGATGGTTGGCAAGGTGTTTCGACTGTTCCAGCAGGCAGGATTTGTCGGCAAAGATGGCTGAAATGTAATGAAATAACTCGTTTAGCTCAATATCGGAAGGATGGGTGAGGTTATACAGTTCATCTGACCTGAAAGGGGATAAAAAGTATTGCAGCAGCAGAGGTTTGATGACCTCATTGATGCCCAGTAATTTTTCGGAAAGCACAACCCCTTCTTCGGTTGATT
>CAIYQH010000381.1 GCA_903928285.1 uncultured Bacteroidales bacterium | reverse complement strand
CGTGGGACGTAGGACGTGGGACGTTGGGGGATATTCGTCATTCGTCCTTCGTCATTCGTCATTCGTAAATCGTAAATCGTAAATCGTAAATTAAAAGGGGTAGCCTATCCCAAAATTCCACACAATGCTCTTGAATTGCATCTTGCGGAACATCCACTGGTCGGGACTGGGATTGGAGGGATTATATAGCGGGATGGCCGGGTCGAACCGGAAGATGAAAAAATCAAAGTCAAGTCTTACCCCGATACCTCCGTCTAACCCGATCTGGTTGAGAAACCAGGGAAAGGTGAACTTTCCCCCGGGAAGATCTTTAGAGTCCTGCAACAGCCAGATATTGCCGGCGTCGAAAAACAGGGCGCCCCTGATCCACTGGTACACCGGGAACCGATACTCCACATTGGCTTCGAGCTGGATGTCCCCGATCTGGTTGTAGTTGAAATCCCCGTAAATGTTTTTGTAGGTTCCGGGCCCGAGCGAATACATTTTCCATCCCCGCATGCCGTTGGCTCCTCCTGTAAAAAATGCTTTTTCAAACGGCAGGATGGAGGAATTTCCATAGGGAATGCCGATACCACCGTAAAAACGGTAGACAATTGAATGGTTGTTCCTGATGATGTTGTAATACCTGAAATCGATGTCGGGCCTTACATATTGCGAATAGGGCAATCCAAACAGGGTATACGAACCGCCGGTTTTCGAAACGTTCAGCAATTTGTCGAATGCATAAACGAGGTTGCCGCCTGTTTCGAAATTCGCGCGCACATATACGAAATTCTTCACCTTGTTTAATTTCTGGCTGCTGAAGTTAAAGGTGTATTTCATGCCTGCTACCATATGGTCGGTATACTGGTTTTTCACCCTGACATCCTGGGTGTTGTTCAACGTATCGGTAAAATAGGCATCCTTATATACTTTCACCAGCGAAATTTCAACAGGGTTCAGCATGTGCTTGATCTGGTCATTCTGAAGCCAGGAGTAGCCAAAAGAAATGTTCGAAATATGACGGTCGAAATGCTGCTGGTGCTGGAAATTGTAGCCAATACTGATGGTTGTTTTGGGTTTGAATTTCTTAGACAGCGTTTCAGGCCGGATCGGCAGCAGGAATTGCGGAAAGGTAAGACCGGCATTGGCTCCCATCTCAATGGTGTTGAAAAAGGTTTTTACCGTTGTTCCCTGCGCGGCCTGCATCTGGAGTGAACCGTTCAGGTTAAGCCTGAAAAGCTGGGCTCCGCTGAAGATGTTCCTGTTCTGGTAACCAAGGCTGGCCTGAACGCCGAATGCCCCCCCCGAGTTCGTTCCGTCAGTTGTAACCGAAAATGATTGTGCAGGTGCACGTGTGAGTTCCACATGACAATTAATCAGGTCTTTTTCGTGCTTGTCATCGGCCCGGATGTGCTGATCCTCCTTGAACTGGATATTGATGTATTTGAATACCTGCAGGCTTGAAAGCTGCGAATAGCTCTGATCAACGTCAAACAGGTTATAATGAGACCGTGGCGTGATGAAAATAGATTGTGCGATGGTGCGCGGTTTGACCTTGAAATGCGTTTGATACAGGAAATAATAGGTGTTGGGAGGCTGGTCCCTGACAGGGCTCTGGTAAACTTTTACCAGGGTATCGTAGGGGCCGGTGTAATTGATCAGGTGATCAAACTCCGGATAAACGTATACCTTGTTAATATAATACCGTTTGTGAGGTGACTGGCGGACCGTGGTAAAAATATCGAACGACGGCACAACCTGGTTAATGATTTCCAGGGTGATGTCGCAAAGGTGCTGCCTGAGGTTGGTATCGATGGTGTATTTAATGTAGGCGGCTGAGAAACGGAAATACCCGTTATTCTGCAGGTTGGTGGTGATCCGCGTCCGTTCGTTGTCAAGGAGGTAGGAGTCGAAATTCTGGCCGGTACGGATCAGGCATTTGGAAGTGTCCCGGAAAACATAAATTGCAAGCTGGGTGTCG
>CAIYQH010000380.1 GCA_903928285.1 uncultured Bacteroidales bacterium | reverse complement strand
TGAAGCCATATCTTTGGGGGGATAATTTGTCAGTGCAAAGATACGGAACTGTCAATATAACTGACAAACTTGTCAGTAAAAGTTATAAACATGATGTAACGTCATGTAACAATAATGAACAACTAATCACTGTTTACGGGCATTTCATTGATATGTGCCTGATAATCAAAAGTAGCTTCCTTACCCTTGAAGGGGAGGGTCGGGGGTGGGGTCATTTAGAATAAAATGCCCAACCAAACTTTTTTGTTTTTTTTCTTTTTGTAAGTTCCTTTTTTCGGTGATTAATTTCCGGGCATTCTCCGGCTACTCCTGTATCAATTGCCCCGGGCTTCAGCCCGGGGTAGCTGGATTAATCTTACACCCTGGGCTTTAGCCCAACATAGTAATGACCTTGAACAAAATACTCTTTTCCATGTCAGCCCTTGAGCAGCCGTAATTTTCCCAAAGTTACGATTATTTTAAATTCTTATCTTTGAAAAAAAGATCGCTTCATGAAACACCCGCTTTTGCTATCACTTCTGTTATACCTGGCAACATTTTCCTCCGGATTTTCGCAGGAATCATATACAGTTTCAGGCAAGGTCATTGATCTGAAAACCCGCGAATCGCTTGCATTTGTCAATATTATCATCAATAAAAGCAATACCGGGGGAACCACCGATATCGACGGGAAATTCCACCTGAGATCGGCTTTCCCTGTAAAGACCATCCTGTTATCCTATGTAGGCTATGAGCCAAAAACGGTGACCGTAGGCAACCGTACGAAAGACCTTCTGGTTGAGATGGTCCGCAAAGAGATCGACCTGCAGGAGGTCGAGATCCTTCCGGGCATAAACCCGGCCCACCGCATCATCCGCAATGCCATCGACCACCGCGACATCAACGACCCTGAAAAGGTAAAGACCTTTTCCTATACCGCCTACGATAAAACAGTGATGACCCTGAATCTCGACACGGCGCTGAAAGGCGACTTTTCGGCGCTGGTCGACACCACGCTGGTACCCCGCATGAAGGGAATGAACGATGATTTCACCCTCAAACCCGATTCGGTGAAAAAGGATTCCTCGCGGAAAGATTCCGTTACCCGGGAGATCGAAAAGCTGGTCAGCAATCAGTACCTCTTCCTGATGGAAAATGTGACCAAACGGAAATTCATGGCCCCCGACAAGAACTACAACAAGGTGATCGCCACGAAGATGTCGGGTTTCAAAGACCCGATCATGGTTTTTCTCTCAACCCAGATCCAGTCGTTTTCCTTCTACAAACCCTTTATCTCGATCATGATGAGGGATTATATCAACCCCATCGGCAGCGGCAGTTTCAGCAAATATTTCTTCAAACTTGAAGACACCATCTATTCGGGCAAAGACTCCGTTTTCATTATCTCCTTCAGGCCGCGGAAAGGCACCAACTTCGACGGGATGAAGGGGGTTATTGCCATCAGCTCCCACAACTGGGCCATCCAGAATGTGAACGCAGAACCTGTCAGGGGATTCGGCGGGATGAAGATCCGGATCCACCAGATGTATGAGCTCATCGACGGCAGCCAGTGGTTCCCGGTGCAGCTCAACACCGATATCGCCTTCAACAATGTCACCGCCGGAAAATACAAGGCAGTCGGCTCGGGCCGCAGCTATATCCGCGACATTGTGCTGAACCCTGAACTGGTAAGGCGCGAATTCAACCACCTCGACATAGAGGTTGATAAAGATGCCACCACCCGCAGCGAACCCTTCTGGAACCAGTACCGGGTCGACAGCCTCAGCCGGAAGGACCGGCAGACCTACAAAGTGCTCGACAGCATCGGCAAGGCACAGAATTTCGACAAGACGGCCCGCAACCTTCAGACCATCATCACCGGCCGGATCCCATGGGGGGTTATCGATTTCGACATCAACCGGTTCCTCAACTACAATACTTACGAAGGACTTGTGGTTGGCGCCGGCATCCACTCGAACGACCGCCTTGCCGACTGGTTCAAAATAGGCGGTTTTTACCAGTATGCCTTTGGCATCTCCACCTCGAAATACGGCGGGGATGTCGGCCTCGTGGTAAGCCGGCGCCATGATGTCACCCTGTCGGCGGCATACAGCTACGACCTTGTCGAATCGGGGGGACTAAGTTTCCCCCATGACAATGAGTCCATCTTATCAGGGAACTTCAGGCAGCTGTTATTGAAGAAACTCGACCGCGTTGAGAATTTCAATTTCGCCGTTGGATTCAGGGCCTTCAAATATATGCTTTTCAACGTTGGGCTCAGCCGTGATTTCAAGACATCCTCCACTTACGACCTTGCAACACCGGTAGGAGATGCCGTTATCCTGGCCGACCAGTTCCGCTTTACCACGGTCACGGCCGGCTTTAAGTGGGCCTATGGGGAAAAGTTCATCCAGACCATTAAAAACAAGATCTCGATGGGTACAAAATACCCGGTGGTGTGGTTCCAGTACACCAGGGGGATTAAAAACCTCCTTGACGGGGAATATGATTATGACAGGTTTGATCTGAAGATCCGCAAGACTTTCAATATCAAATATATCGGCAAATTAACCATCCAGCTTAATGGCGGTTATATTGATCAGCCCATTCCGGTGTGCAACCTATACTATGCCCCTGCCAGCTACCGGGTTGTCACCCTTTTTGCTCCCAACAGCTTTGCAACCATGCGAAACAATGAATTCCTGTCGAATAAATACACCTCCCTTTACCTTTATCACGACTTCGGACGTCTGCTTTTCAAGGGGGCGCGCGGGTTTCATCCAAAATTTGCACTGTCGCAGAATATCGGTTTCGGATGGCTCGACCACAAGGAGAGATACAGCTATAACGCTCTCCAACCGAGTGAGATGAACCTGGGCTACTACGAATCGGGCCTGCTTATCAACAACCTGCTCAACCTGGGCCTGTACAACCTGGGCATTGGCGCCTTTTACCGCTGGGGGCCCTACTCCATGAACAAAACCTGGGACAACTTCGGCGCGAAGATCACCCTTATGTTCCCCTTTTAGGGCAGGCAGATCCGGCTGACCCCGGACGACGATTCCATGAAATTCAGGTATTATGGTTCATGATTATTTAGACCGGATCGAAATTTCATCCACCCTAACGAACGTTAAATTATTTATTTACATTTGTGCATATAATTTCCGACAAGAATCTGAATATGGAAGAAAATAATAATACCCACTTACCAAACGATCCTGAAAATTCCAAAGGCTCCACGCGTCGCAATTTTTTAAAAAACCTCGGCCTTGCCGGTGTTGGCGTTGCAACAGGAGCTGCCGCCCTCTATTCCGGTCATATTTTTGAGGCAAAGAAAGAGGCTACCGGAGAGAGCAAGGTGCTGCTGACCCAGGATGGCAAACTGGTTTCGGTCGACTCCCTGGAGATCAAATCGCACGAAAAGACAGGGGAGGATCTCCGTGAATCGCAGAGCCGTGAAGGCATACCGGGGCGCCGCTGGGTCATGGTGACCGACCTTTCGAAATGCCGTAATGCCCGTAAATGCATCAATGCCTGCCAGGATGCCCACCAGCTGCGTCCTGAACAATACCACATGAATACGCTGCAGATGCAGGACACACCCGGAACGGCACCCTACAACATGCCTAAAAACTGCCAGCATTGCGACAATCCGCCCTGCGTGGC
>CAIYQH010000379.1 GCA_903928285.1 uncultured Bacteroidales bacterium | reverse complement strand
CCGCTGCATGTCGAGTCGGTCGCATGGGTAGCCGAACGAAAGGATGTGCTCTACACATTTTTCTTCCTGGCGGCACTGATCACCTACCTTAAATACCTTGAAAAAAGAACATGGCCGGTGCTTGCAGCCGTTCTGGGGCTTTTTGTCCTGTCTTTGTTGTCAAAACCCGCCGCCATCATCTTCCCCGTTGTTCTACTCACAGTCGATTATTATTACCACAGGCTCTCCGCAGCGGGGACCTATCTTGAAAAGATCCCATTTGTACTACTGTCTCTTGTTTTCGGGATAATGACCCTCTATGGACAATCCATGACCGGCGCTGTCAGGTATACCACCATGATACCGGCCCACTTCAAACTTTTTTTCGGATTTTATGGCGCCCTGATGTATTTATATAAGTCGGTTGTCCCGCTGAACCTGTGTGCCTTTTATCCCTATCCGGCGATCAATGCTGCATTACCTGCAATCTTTTATCTCTCGGCGTTGGTGATGATTACCCTGGCGGTCCTGTTTTATTTCGTCTTCCGGAGAAACAGGCTGATCATCTTTTCAGGATTGTTTTTCATCGTAAACCTGGGGCTGGTACTGCAATTTTACCCGGTTGGCAGCGCCGTCATGGCCGACCGCTACACCTATATCCCGCTGATCGGCCTTTTCCTGGCAGCGGGCTTCTGTTTCCAGCGCTGGGTTGATCGCAGTTCCGGGAAACCGGCCCCGCTGGCCATTGGTTTGTTAATCATGGTATCAGTTGTCCTCACAGCATTAAGCTTCCGGCAGGCGGCCACCTGGGAAAACAGCGCAGTATTATGGGATCAGGCCATCAGGGCGGAGCCCAGCTCCAAAGCCTATACGAACCGCGGTGTGCTTTACCTGAAAGCCGACAGGAAGGACAAGGCGCTGGAGATGTTCAACGAGGCCATCCTGTTGAATAAAGGGGAGCGTGACGCCCTGATAAACCGCGGGGATCTCTATTTTGCCGATAAGAATTTCACCCTTGCCATTGCCGATTACAATGAATGCCTGGCAGTATTTCCTGAAGAGCAGCAGTCCATCCAGAACAGGGGAGCAGCCTATGCCGCCATCGGGAAAACCGACCTTGCGCTGGAGGATATGAATCTTGCACTAAAGCTGAATCCTTTATCCAAAAACGGCTATGCAAACAGGGCGTTGCTGGAACAGGCCCTCAACAGGCACCAGGCAGCCATCGATGATTTTTATGAACATATGCAGATCACCCGCGACAGCACAGGGGATGTGTGGAATGCCATGGGAGTTTCTTACCTGAGGCTGAACCTTAAGGACAAGGCGCTGGAGTGTTTTGACAAGGCCCTTGGGTTGTCGAAAAACCCTGCATTTTTCAGAAACAGGGAGCTCGTGATTCCAAAATGATAGCACACTATAAAAAAGCCGGATCATCCCTTTTTTCAGGACGATCCGGCTTCTCGACGGCAACCCCCGCAGGGGCTGTTACCTGTTGAACTATTCCTGCACGGTTGCGCCGTTTTTGCGCTTTACATATTCGTTGAAAGCTGCCTCGCCCTCTTCATTCCAATACTGCTCATAGTAGCTCCATTTTGTTCCGTTTGCATGATCGCGGCAATGATTGTCGTTGGTCATCGGGCGACCGTGTCTCCATGGGCCGAATCTATGATGTCCGCGGTTATGCGATCCGCCATGGTGCAGGCTGCCAAAAAGGAGCCGCCCCAGGATCGCCAGGCCAACAGCCTGCCAGTAGGTGATTACGCCAAGGTGGAAGATGACCGGCATCAGCCAGTTCCAGAGCCACATCACCACCGCCCCGAAAAGGAAGGCGAATGCTGTAAAGCCAATGATTCCCAGGATGACCCATCCGATACGGTGCCCCGGACGGCCGCAGAAGCGGCGGTTTCCTGATCTGTTTTCTATATTTCTCATGTAGATTGTTTTTGATAGTTTAATAATATCCTGTGTAATTTTGAAAGAGCCCTGTGCTTCCGCGATAGCAGTGTCCCCAGCGGGACATCCCACTCTTCTGACAGGTATTCGAAGGTCAGACCCTCAAATTCGGTTGCCATGATCAGCGCCTGTTCATCGGGTCTCAGCTTTGCAATGGCCTGTTTCAGCATCTCCGGCTCAGTTTTCGTGTAATCGTTCTCTTCTGCTAATGTTTCATCCGGTATCGTATTAAGTAAGTAATTTTCATTTTTGTTGTCTGTAAAGCTTTCAATCGACACATTCCGTTGTTTTTTCTGCTGATAATCAATGATCTTGTTTTTTACCGACCGGTAAAAATAGGCGGTGAGGTTCCCGATCTGAACGTCCAGATCGATTTTGTCAATCAGTCCGATTACCACGTCCTGCACGATGTCTTCGGGTGAAGCTTCAAAAAAGCGGTCATCGAGGTTCTTTCCTACAAAATTTACCAGTTTCTGGTATTCTTTCCTGAAGAAGCTTTCGAGCGACCTTCTCTGAAGTTCCTTTTCCATGATATTGCAGACGGGGTCCGGCGGTTTTATTGCAGGTAATATGAAAATATTTTTTTAGGATGACGATCCGTATTACAAACGATGCAAACTATCCTGTCAAATATTGTTCCACAATTCAATGGGGGAAAAGGGGTTTTGACAATCATGGCAGCGGGAAGAGAGGGAAATAGTGTTATCTTTACATCAACAACAACACAAACCGATGGGACGATTTTATTTTGAGATCAGGCATGACAAGATAGAATGGAAACAGATGAAAAGGGATTACCGGTATTTGTTTGGACACCGGATTTTGATCGATGGGATTAACCTGCTCATCATCTCCTCTGTCCTGTGGGGGTTGTTCATCATCAGCAGGTTGTATTGGAAAGATGTGTGGCAGGGGGGCCTGGTCATCATTTTTGCCATTCTCGGAATTGCCTGGACCCTGATTTTCCTTTACCGGATGCTGATTCCTTTTATCGTCAGGGTGTTGATACCGGGTATCATAAAGCTGCTGACTGTCATGATCTTCCCGTTCGCATTGTTGCAGCTGATACTGGATAAGATTTCAGAATATATTATCCGGGGCGATTTTCTCGATAATTCACGCAGGTAGCGTGGCAATTCAGGGGTTGTCCGAAGGCTTCTCCTGGCTGACAACCCGGATTTCAACGATCAATGTTTTTTTATTTTTTCGGAGATGAGAATGCCGCCCTGGGCCATGTTTTCATAAGGGTTTTCCTTGATGAAAACCACAAACACATCTTTCGGGATATTCATGATCTCGCTTGCCATTTGGGTGAACTCCCGGGCGAGTTTCTCTTTTTGTTCGATCGATAGGGCTGGTCCGTCAATGGTGATAACTGGCATAATTCCTCCCTGGTTTTGGTAAAACGATGTAAATAT
>CAIYQH010000378.1 GCA_903928285.1 uncultured Bacteroidales bacterium | reverse complement strand
GTGCGACGGGTCAGCCGATGAGAATCAAAAACTGCTCGACATGATGGTGAGTACCGGGATGGCGGTAAAGCTCAACGAAGCCAAACGCCCGGGAAGCTATTATTTCCAGAGCGATCCCAGCGATGTGGCCCGGGTGGAGAACCGTACCTTCATCTGCTCGGCCAAGGAGGAGGATGCCGGTCCGACCAACAACTGGATGGCCCCTGCAGAGATGAAGAAGCTCCTTACCGAAGAATACCGTGGCTGTATGAAGGGCCGCACTCTGTATGTCATCCCCTTCAGCATGGGACCGCTCGGGTCGAAGATCGCCCACATCGGCATCCAGATCACCGACTCCCCCTACGTGGTTGTCAACATGCGCATCATGACCCACATGGGCAGCGCCGTGCTGGAACTGCTGGGCGACGGCGATTTCGTTCCCTGCATCCACTCGGTCGGCGCACCGCTGGCCCCCGGCCAGATAGATGTCAAATGGCCCTGCGCCCCGATTGAAAAGAAATATATCTCCCATTTCCCCGACACAAATGAAACCTGGTCGTTTGGCAGCGGTTACGGCGGCAACGCCCTCCTGGGCAAAAAATGCTTCGCCCTGCGTATCGCCACCAACATGGCCCGCCGCGAAGGATGGCTTGCCGAACACATGCTGATCATGGGCATCACCAATCCCGAGGGAGTTAAACGCTACGTGGCGGCGGCATTTCCCAGCGCCTGCGGCAAGACCAACCTGGCCATGCTGATCCCTAATATCCCGGGATGGAAGGTGGAAACCGTGGGCGACGATATTGCCTGGATGAAGTTCGGCGAAGACGGCCGTTTGTATGCCATCAATCCCGAAGCCGGGTTCTTTGGCGTAGCCCCCTTTACCTCCATGGAAACCAACCCCAACGCCATGTTGTCATGCAAGGCCAACTCGATCTTCACCAACACCGGGATCACCCCCGACGGCGATATCTGGTGGGAGGGCATCGGATCCGACATTCCGGAGGGTACCATCACCTGGACCAACGAGGTTTACGATAAGGCAAGCGGAAAACCGGCAGCCCATCCGAATGCAAGGTTTACGGCGCCTGCCTACCAGTGCCCCGTGATCGACAAGGATTGGGAAAATCCCAAAGGGGTACCCATTTCGGCATTTCTCTTTGGCGGCCGCCGTCCCGGCACAGTACCCCTGGTTTACCAGGCCTTCGACTGGAACCACGGCGTATTCATGGGTTCCATCGTGGGATCGGAAGTTACCGCAGCCGCCATCGGACTGAAGGCCGGCGTGCGCCGCGACCCCTTTGCCATGCTCCCCTTCTGCGGGTACCACATGGGCGATTATTTCGGACACTGGGTAAAGATCGGTGCTACCGCCCCCGATAAATCGAAACTGCCCGGTATCTTCAACGTAAACTGGTTCCGTAAAGGCGCCGACTGAAAATTCCTGTGGCCGGGATATGGCGACAATATCCGCGTGCTGAAATGGATCTTCGAACGCATGGAAGGTACCGCCTCCGCTGTTGAAACCCCGATCGGTTACGTACCGGAAGGAGGTTCCATCGATATCAGCGGACTTGCCGGTATGGAGGCCAGCATGGACAGCATCCTGAAGGTTGACGCCGCCGAATGGCTTGCCGAATGCGACCTCATTGCAGAGCACCAGGAGAAGTTCGGCGACCGTTTGCCCAAAGAGCTGGCCGAACAGTTTGAAGCGCTTAAAAACAGGCTGATCAAGTAAATCAGTGGTACCGGGTCAGGGTTTAACTTCAATCTGGTAAAATAAATTGCATATCCCGGGTCACGGCTTGTCCGTGACCCGGTCTTTCAAAGCATAAAACTGACCATGGCGGAAGAATTCAAGATCTACACAAAGGGCGGCGACAAGGGGGAGACCTCCCTGCTTGGGGGAACCCGTGTTTCAAAAAGCCATGAACGCGTGGAGGCATACGGAACGCTCGATGAACTGAATTCCTTCATCGGTTTGATCCGTGACCGTGAAATTTCCCGGCAATACCGCGATGTGCTCATCAGTGTGCAGGAAAACCTGTTCATTGCCGAGGCGCTGGTAGCGCGCGATCCCGAAAAACAAACGCGGGAGTTACCCCAATTAGATGAGAATATCATCACCCTGCTTGAAAACGAGATCGATGCCATGAACGACGAACTGCCCCCTCTGACCAGCTTTATCCTGCCCGGGGGAGCCGTCATTGTTTCTGAATGCCACATTGCCCGTACCGTCTGCCGCCGTGCCGAACGCTGCCTGATCCGGTTAAGCCTCATCAGCCCGGTGGATGATATAATAATTCGTTTTCTGAACCGTTTGTCTGATTATCTGTTTGTTCTGGCCCGAAAAACAGGCCAGGATGCCGGAGCAACCGAAACACAATGGATTGTTAAAAATAAGGGTTGACTTTCTGATTTATTTTTTTATACTTTTGCACAAATTTCAAAAAAACTGATACATGTACTGGACACTCGAATTGGCCTCAAAACTGGAAGATGCTCCCTGGCCTGCCACCAAGGATGAGTTGGTCGATTGGGCGATCCGATCCGGCGCGCCACAAGAGGTTATTGAAAACCTGCGGGAAATTGAAGATGAAGGCGAATCTTACGAAAGAATCGAAGACATCTGGCCCGATTATCCTACCAAGGATGATTTCTTCTTCCACGAAGATGAATATTGATGCCCTGTTGGGGCATCCCGGGTGGTTTACAATCCACTGCTATGCCCCAATTTTATCCTCCCGATCTATTTCCTGAGAAAGAAACTGAAGTTTACGCTCCCGTATTGACGATGCTGGTCAAAACAGGGGTGTTTCTCAAATTTATAGGCTGCCGAATGCTCCAGGATCAGCATCCCGCCGGCAACCAGCAACCCCGAGCCAAACACCAGGTCGGGAATGGCCTCCACCCCCTCAAGGTCGTAGGGGGGATCGGCAAATACAAGGTCATATTCTGAAACCATGTGTTTCAGGAATACGAAGGCGTTTGACCTGACAGGCTTTATATTCTCCGCCCCGAATTCCATAGCCGTTTTTTTGATAAAGTCGATACCGCGGCTGTTTGAATCCACGGCCGTAACCTCCATCACCCCCCGCGAGAGAAACTCAAACGCGATGCTGCCCGTGCCTGTAAAGAGATCGAGCACCCTGAGCGATTCATAATCCAGGGTGTTGTTCAATACATTGAAGAGGCCCTCCTTGGCAAAATCGGTGGTGGGCCGCACCGGGAGATTTACGGGTGGCTGCAGCCGCCTCCCCCTGTATTTGCCGCTTATAATCCGCATGAGAAAAAGTTTAACAATGGATAAAATGCATGCGGGGGGAGCTCATTCATGACATAACTGTATCTGAACGAATCATTTCTCCGGCCGAATTCAACATGTCGTACATACCTGAACAGAATATCTGCCAGTCCTCCCCCCTTATCGATATTTCCCAACAGGATCAGGGGAATGGTTTCAGGGTTGAAATTCAGCTGTTCGAGGACGAAAATGAGGTAATAGGTTACATCCTCCTGGTTCTGAAAGGGGAAGGTGTTGAAATAGATCAGCTGCCTGCCGTCGAAGATCATCAGGTGGAAAAACAGGGTGTC
>CAIYQH010000377.1 GCA_903928285.1 uncultured Bacteroidales bacterium | reverse complement strand
ATATTTACCTGCATCGATCATGGCTTTTTTTGGCACCAGCCCAACCAGCTCAGAACCGGTAACCCGCATGCCACGTTCCTGCGCCTTCCGACAGGACACCTCAAAGGCCTCATGAACCGGGGTAATACCAATATTGGTAAGGTTGATCGACACCTGGGCTATTCCATATTCTTCGATGAACCAGCCAATGGCCTTGCATGCCTTCAGCGCACCCGGAGTCCAAATTTCATTGCCCTGTTCATCTTTTTTAATCTTCCCGGTTACCGGGTTTCCTTCGCGGACCGGACGCCCTTTTTCCCTGATGTCGAAGGCCACTGCATTCGCCCGACGCGTGGAAGTTGTATTCAGGTTGATATTATAGGCAACCAGGAAATCACGCGCGCCGATGGCAGTCGCACCGGTGCGGGGATTAAATTTTGCAGGTCCGAAATCAGGCTTCCAATGCGGATCTTCCAGCTTCCTGGCCAACCCTTCATATTCACCCGAACGACAATTAGCCAGGTTGCGGCGCTCCTCGGTCATAGCAGCGCGCTCGTAGCAATACACAGGAATTTCCAGTTCACGTCCAACCCGTTCGGCCAACTTATGGGCATAACGGGCAGTTTCTTCCATGGTGATGCCTGATATCGGCACAAGCGGGCAAACATCGGTTCCGCCAAAGCGGGGATGCTCGCCGTGATGCTTTGCCATATCGATTACCTCGGATGCCTTTTTAATGGCCATAAAGGCTGCTTCAATAACAGCTTCCGGTGTTCCGACCATGGTTACTACCGTGCGGTTGGTAGCTTTTCCGGGATCAACGTCAAGTAGTTTGACACCTTCTGTTTTTTCAATTTCGTCGGTGATCAGTTTAATCACACTCATGTCCTGACCTTCCGAAAAATTTGGGACACATTCTATCAGTTGCTTCATATAACAGTGAAATGGCGGGGTAGTGAAATAGCGAAAAATTGAAATTATGAAACCGGAAGATTGCCTCCCGGTTTTTCACCGGCAAAATTAGGCAATTCTTTGAATTTTCTTTGCTTCCCAAGTTGGCAAATCTACAATTTCACCTAATGTTATCAATCGGAATTCCAATTTCGCTACCTTTGTTTAAAAATTCACAAATCCCCTCCCCATGAAAAAGTTAACCCTGTTACTTCTGCTTCCTTTGTCATTCATGCTGACACAGTGCAAACCGGCCGGTCAGCCAGGCCAGACGAATCCGGTTCAGGTAATCAAATCAGCCACCCTCGACTCCATTATGATAAAAATCATCAAACATGATGCCGGCGCCAACAAAGCCCGGATGGAAAAGGGAATCAGGCAGGCTGCTGCCCTGTGGACGAACACAGACGGATCGGAAAAAGATTTTGAAACCCTTTGTCTTCAATACTTCGTTACCGATCCCGCCAAACTGGAGAAGCTCTTTCAACGGTGTACCGACAATTTTGAATCGGTTAACGGTCATTTCAATATGATCAGTCTCGACCTGAAGCGTGGAATGCAGCTGGAAATTGGCGAGATGCTGGATGTTGACCAGCTGTTTGCGGCTTATGAACCCGGTTCACATCTCAACGATGACTTCTTTAACAATAAACTGGCCTTTATCATTGCAATCAATTTTCCCTCCTACAACTTAAAAGAGAAGGAGGAGCTGGGAGCAAAATGGAGCCGTCATGAATGGGCCTATGCCAGGTTAGGTGATATGTTTACCGCCCGCGTTCCTGCAGCCGTGAATGTAAAAATCGCGGAAGCCCTCACCGCCGCTGACAATTATATCTCGAATTACAATATTTACATGGGGAACCTGATTGATGACCAGAAAAAGACCCATTTTGCCAAAGATATGAAGCTGATCTCCCACTGGAATCTGCGCGATGAGCTGAAATCCAACTACAACAACACTCCCGAGGGGTTGCTGAAACAAAAGATGATCTACCAGGTCATGCTCCGGATCATCAACCAGGATATTCCGGTAACTGTGATCAACAACCCTGAATTGCAGTGGAACCCGATGACCAACAAGGTCTATAAAAACAATGCGGAGGTTTCGAGCGCACCGGAACCCGATAGCCGGTATGAATATTTCCTGACCAATTTCAGGGTGATGAGTGCCATGGATCCCTATACTCCTATGAATCCTACTTTTATCGCGCGCTCATTTGACGCGGGCATGGAGCTACGCCAGGAACAGGTTGAAAAATTATTTACGGATCTGTGTTCCTCACCGGAGGTAAAACAGGTGGGTGAACTGATCAGCAAGCGGCTGGGCCGGCCCTTACAGCCCTTCGATATCTGGTACGATGGTTTTAAGGCCCGCAGCGGTATGAATATGGAATTGCTCGATAAGACAACACGCGCCAAATACCCAGATACGAAGGCATTTGAAGCAGACATCCCGAATATCCTGGTTAAAATGGGTTTCAAACCCGAGAAGGCGAAAGAAATTGCCTCCCACATCACCGTCGATCCCGCCCGGGGCAGCGGTCACGCCTGGGGCGCACAAATGAAGGGGGATAAAAACCACCTGCGTACCAGGATCGGGAAGGACGGAATGGACTATAAGGGCTATAACATTGCCGTTCATGAACTGGGCCATAATGTGGAACAAACCATTTCCCTGAATTTTGTTGACAATTACATGATGCAGGGAGTACCCAATACGGCCTTTACAGAAGCATTTGCCTTTACCTTTCAGAAACATGACCT
>CAIYQH010000376.1 GCA_903928285.1 uncultured Bacteroidales bacterium | reverse complement strand
CAGCAGAATTATGCCAGCGCCCCGGTCGGAACCAACCCCGCGGTACTTACGGGTTTGACGGTTGGATCGACCGGACAGTTCGGCACGGCCCTTGTCGGAAATGGTCTTGCCTCGGGCACCAACAACCTGAGTACAGGGTGGGCAACCAACCTGGCCAGCACCGGATGGACGATCTCCTTCTGGCTCAACAACTTCCCCGCCACTTCGGCCACTACCTATTATTATTTCGGGGATGCTTCGGCCGGAACCTTCCGTTGTTTTACAGGGGGAGTTGCCGGCAACGGGAACCTCTGGCTCCGTGGAACCGGTCTTACCGATGTTCCGATCAATGGGATCCCTTCCACCCCGACTGTTATCACCCTCGTTTATACAGGCGCCGCGGTGAAGGTGTTTTTTAACGGGGTACTCAACAGTACGGTAGTCGAACCGGCCGTAGCCTTTACCGGTACAGGCCCCTTTCTTGTAGGGGGGTACAGTACCAGCAACAGCTTCAGCGCCGGAACGCTCATGGATGAATTCCGTTTGTATAACCGGGCACTTTCCGATGCCGAAGTGGGTTTGACCTGGAACCAGCCGCTGCCCATTGCGACCCTGCCGGTCGTAGTGACCACCGCCGCCACTGCGGTTACAGGTACCACAGCCACCCTGAACGGCACGGTCAATGCCAACAATGCCTCCACAACCGTTACTTTCGAGTATGGACTGACAGTTGCCTATGGCACCGTGCTTCCGGGAGCCCCGGCGACGGTTACAGGCACATCCGTCACCAATGTGAATGCATCCCTGACCGGGTTACTGCCCAATACCCTCTATCATTACAGGGTAAATGGGGTAAATTCAGGTGGCACGGCCAACGGCGGTGACATGACCTTCACTACCGCGATCATACCCCCCGCTGTCGTTACGACTGCCGCCACCGCGGTGACCGGAACCACGGCCACCCTGAACGGAACGGTCAATGCCAACAATGTCTCCTCAACGGTTTCGTTCGACTACGGGTTGACGGTTGCCTATGGCACCAATGTCCCCGGTGTGCCTGCCACCGTTACCGGGACTGTCGTTACCCCCTCCCTTGCATCGCTTACGGGCCTTCTCCCCAACACACTGTATCATTTCAGGATCAATGCAGTAAATTCGGGGGGAACTACCAATGGCGGTGATCAAACCTTTACCACGCCTGCCATAGCCCCTGTTGCCACCACAACGGCGGCATCCCTGGTGACCACCTCGTCGGCTACCCTTAACGGGATCATCAATGCCAACAATTCGTCCACAACCGTATTCTTCGATTACGGGCTTACGGTCGCCTATGGAACCACGGTTGCGGGAGTCCCGTCGCCGGTTTCGGGTTCAGCCAACACCAATGTGAGCTTCGGGCTGACCGGGTTGACAAACAGTATGACCTACCATTTCAGGGTGAGGGGCGTCAATTCGGCCGGGACAACCAACGGCAGCGACATGACCTTTATAACAGGGTGTCCTGCACCGGCCCCTGCGGGGGCCATCAGCGGGCCGCTGGCAGTTTGTGCATCCTCCGCAGGGAGTGTTTACACAGTCGGCGCCATCACCAACGCCACCAGTTACCTGTGGACACTTCCGGCCGGTGCCGTGATTACGGCAGGATCCGGCACCAATACCATCACCGTAACGTTCGGCTCGGCATCGGGAAATATTACGGTTGCAGGCAACGGTTCCTGTGGCAGCGGGGCATCCTCCTCGCTTGCTGTAACGGTAAACGCCTTGCCGGTTCCGACCATTGCAGGGCCAGCCATTGCCTGCGTAAATACCCCCGGCAATGTTTACACCACCCAGGCAGGGATGACCGGTTATACCTGGACAACCTCTGCAGGGGGCACGATCATGGCCGGCGGAACAACCAATGCGATTACCGTGACCTGGGGAACAACCGGGGCCCAGACAGTAACCGTAAATTATACCAACGGCAGCAACTGTACTGCAGCGACGGCAACTTCCTATGCAGTAACCGTCAATGCCCTGCCAACGCCAACCATTACCGGGACCCCCGGCGTCTGCCAGGGCGCGGCAGGCGTGGTCTACACCACCCAGGCAGGTATGACGGGCTATGCATGGATAGTCTCGGCCGGTGGCATGATCACGGCCGGCGGCACCGCAACCAGCAATACGGTTACAGTGACCTGGAATACTGCAGGGGCCCAATCGGTAAGTGTTAACTATACCAATGCAAACGGCTGCATGGCTGCCGCGGCAACCTCCTACACTGTTACAGTCAACCCGACGCCTGTACCCACCATCGGCAGCAATAACACCCCATGCGTAGGTTCGACAGGGAATATGTATTATACCCAAAATGGAATGACAGGCTACATCTGGGCCATTTCTCCAGGTGGTACCATCGTTTCGGGCCAGGGCACCAGCGCGGTGAATGTAACCTGGACCGGTGTGGGGGCCCAGTGGGTCAGTGTAAATTATACCAACAGCAGCAACTGTTCAGCCACCACGCCAACGGTTTATAATCTGTTTGTCAACCCGCTGCCCAATGCGGCCGGGGCTGTGACAGGCACCTCAACGCTTTGTGCCGGAACCAATGGCGTTGCTTATTCCTGCGGAGAGATCCTCAATGCAAGCTCCTATACCTGGGTGCTGCCCGCCGGGGCGACCATCGCAACAGGTGCGGGAACAAAGAGCATCACGGTTAATTTCAGCACGAACGCAGTTTCAGGAAACATAACGGTATCGGGAACCAACAGCTGCGGCAACGGAACGGCATCGCCGGCATTTGCCGTAACGGTCAACCCCCTGCCGGCTGATGCGGGAACCATTACCGGAGCTGCTTCAGTATGCGTCAACAAAACGGGTGTGGCCTACAGTGTACCCGCCATCGCCAATGCCACAACCTATTTGTGGACAGTGCCTGCGGGGGCCACCATAACCTCGGGAGCCACCACCAGGAATATTGTCGTCAGCTTTGGCCCGGCAGCGGGAACAGGCACGGTTACGGTCAAGGGAACCAACAGCTGCGGAAACGGTGCTGTTTCAACCCTGAACGTAACGATGAACGCAATCCCTTCGGCACCGGTCGTTACGGTATCCGGCGCCGTGCTTACGAGCAGCGCTGCCAGCGGAAACCAGTGGTATTATGAAGGCAATGCCATTGCCGGTGCTACTTCCCATACCTATACCGTTACCCACAATACAGGATATTACTGGTGTGTGGTAACAACCAACGGCTGTTCATCACCTCTCTCCAACAAGGTTTGGGTGGTGGTAACCGGTGAACAGGAATTACAGGCCAGTAAGTTCAGCGTCTATCCTGTGCCAAACGATGGCCGCTTCACCGTCTCCATCACCAGCCCGGTTCAGGAGACCTATACCATCGAGATCTACAACCAGCTCGGGTCGAGGATTTATACACTTGGCGAGGTACAGGTAAACAGTACCTTTGAAAAACAAATTGACCTGCGTCCGGTCGCCGATGGCATTTATTCGGTAGTATTCCTGAACAGCGAGCACAAGGTTGTAAAAAAGGTGCTTATAAATAAATAAGTTTGAACGGATAAAACCGGGAACAACCCATTCCCATTTGCGTTTCCGGTTACTATTCACAATTAAAAATAAACGAGGCTGACTCAAATCGTGAGCAGCCTCGTTTTCTTTCTTAAACAGATAAATCGCTTTATTTTTTCCATTCGGGCAATCTCCCGGGGGTAACAGGCGCCCCCAGGTTTTCCAGCGCCTTCTCCAACAGCGGGATATCGGTTTCGCCGATCCGTTTGATCTGATCATAAACAGGTGGGAATTCAGCTTCGAGGATGGCGTAGGCATCTTTTTGCGTTTGCGATGGCTCGCTGGTTGATGACCAGCTGATCCAGCTGAGTTTGCCCAACCTTGAATTCAACGGAACCGACGCCGGCGGGTTTTCCTCTTCGCTTGGTTTTGCCGTATTCCTGTTGAATTTTACATTGATGATCTCATCGAGCTGCAGCTGAACTTCACGGGCTTTTTTCACCAGGTCGGGGCTTGCGCCCAGGGTGCTGTTCAATGCCTGGAGGATGCTGGTGGCTCTTTTGTTCAACGACTCTGCATAATTTTCGGTTCCCTGCATCACCCGTGTAATCTCGGCGACTTTGCGGTGAAAGGCCACCATCGCGCCACGGTCAGGTGCAGGGAAGGTGGTGTTGTTCAGCACCACGGCGCTGAATTCAACGGGACCGGCCAGGGGTTTGGTTTCGCCGTTGGCAGTAATGGACATGCTGACCCTGTATTTGCCTGGCATGGCTAGCACGCCGCTGCCGTTATCGCCCAGCGGGTCGAATTTATCGGTTTCCACGATCCGTGCCGACTGGTACCGCAGATCCCAGTTTATCCGGCTGATCCCTTTGGAAACGCTTTTACGGATGATTCTTACAGGGGATCCGGTAACATCGGTCACGGTGAAGGTGAGGAAAGGTTCAATTTCCTGTTTTTCTTTACGAAGGTCTGCTTCCGATGGCTGTGGTATCGGTTCGCCTTTTTTAAATAACGCACTCTCCTTTTCCTTGCGGAGCTCTTTGGCGGTTTTGGGAACCTCCCTGATAAAATAGGTAAACACGGCGCCGAAATCGGGATTCTTTGCTACAAATACCGTTGAGCCCTGCGATCCTTTCGTATTGGTAGGCAGGTACATCAGGGCATCCTTCACGGGGACCAGGTATCCGGGCTGGTCGAGATTCTCCTTTTTCAGGTTCCGCAGCGGCGTGTAATCGTCGAGGATATAAAAACCACGGCCAAAGGTAGCCAGTACCAGGTCATTCTCCCGTTTCTGAATAGCGATATCCTTTACGCAGATGGAGGGCAGACCGGCCTTCAGCTGGATCCACTTTTTCCCGCCGTCGATGGTGAAGAAACAGCCGAATTCGGTTCCTGCGAAAAGAAGATCAGGATTCACAAAGTCCTGCATGATGGTGTGCACCGTCCCGTTTTCGGGGAGGTTGCCGGCAATGGAGGTCCAGGTTTTTCCCTTGTCGCTGCTCTTCAGCAGGTAGGGTTTGAAGTCGTCGCGCAGGATATTGTCGAACGAGGCAAACACCACGTTCTCGTCAAAACGGGAGGCAAAAATGTCGCTGACATAGGTGTTTTCAGGGATCCCGGAGAATTTGTCCAATCTTGTCCAGTTTTTTGCATCTTCCGATACCTGGATCAGGCCGTCGTCGGTACCGGCATAAAGCAGGTTCTCTTTCACCGGCGATTCATCAAAGGAGATGATCGTGCCGTAGAGCGAGGTGGAGATGTCTTTCTGCACCGCGTCGCTGGGCCAGTATTTCCCCATCACCGGCCAGGTGTTGCGATCGATTTTTGCCGTCAGGTCATCGCTGATCACCTGCCACGTATTGCCGCGGTCGTCGCTTCTGAATACCTTGTTGGCGGTGGTGTAAAGTCGTGTCGGCGAATGGGGGCTGATGATCAGCGGGGTGTTCCAGTTCCATTTATAACTGTCTTCACCTTTGCGCGGTTCGGGCCTGATATCCACAGCCTCCTGGCTTTTACGGTCGTAACGCACCATGCCTCCATACTGCGATTCGGCATAAACGGTGTTGGGATCTACAGGGTCGATCTGCGACCAGAAACCATCGCCGCCGTTGGTGTTGAACCAGTCGTCGGTCAGAACGCCCGCACCGGCGGTTGAACGCGACGGGCCGCCCATGCTGTTGTTGTCCTGGGTGCCCCCGTAAACATAATAAAATGGCAGGGAATTGTCAACCTGTACCCTGTAGAACTGGACCACTGGCAGGTTTGACTTGAAGATAAACTCTTTGCCTCCGTCGAAAGTCTCGTAAGCCCCGCCATCACTGCCGATGAAGATATGTTTCGTATCGGAGGGATCGATCCAGAGGGCGTGGTCGTCAACATGACGCTTATTGTTGCCAAAGGGTTTCCATGTCTTTCCGCCATCTTCTGTAAACTGTGATATGGTTTCCACCGAATAGACCTTGTTGACATCTTTCGGATCGCAGTAGATCTCATTGTAATACTGCCCCTGTGCGCAATGGTCGCTCATCTTCTGCCATGAGGCGCCGCGGTCGCCGCTGCGGTAAAAGCCCTTGGCTTCGGGCGTTGATTCGATGATGGCATAGATCACATCGGGATTCACGGGCGAAATGGCCAGTCCCATACCCCCCATATCGGCAGCGGGAAGGCCTGAAGTCAGCTTGTCCCATGTTTCGCCGGCATTGACCGACTTGTAGATGGCTGTTTCAGGGCCACCGCCGATCTTGGTAAATACATGGCGGCGGCGTTGTTCCGAGGATGCATAAAGCACATCGGGGTTACGGGGATCCATGATAACATTGTTAACCCCCGTATTTTCACTGATCTCGAGAACCTTTTTCCAGGTCTTGCCACCGTCGGTGGTTTTATAGAGTCCGCGGTCGCCGCCGGGGCCCCATACCGAACCTTCGGCAGCTACATAAACAACATCGGAATTGCGCGGGTCGATCAGGATCATGCCGATCTGGCGCGAATCCTTCAGTCCCATGTTCTTCCAGGTTTTGCCATCGTCGCAGCTTTTATAAACCCCGTTCCCGTAGCCCAGCGAGCGCTGGTGGTTATTCTCGCCCGTTCCTGCCCACACAATGTTGTTGTTGCCCGGGTCAATCACGATGCAACCGATTGAGTAGGTGCCGTTGTTGTCGAACACGGGATCGAAGGTAGTGCCGTTGTTCACGGTTTTCCAGATATGTCCCGAGGCAACCGCCACAAACCATTCGCTGTGGTTTTTGGGATTTACCGCGAAATCGGCGATCCTGCCTGAACAAAAGGCGGGCCCGATGCTCCTGAATTTGAGTCCGCTCAGCAGGCCTGAGTTATAAACCGAGTCCTCCTTCGGCTTGTCCTTCTCTTTGGATTTCTCTTTTGACTTTTCCTTTTCAGGTTCTTTGGTTTTCGGCTTATCCTCTGCAAAAGAGGGCATTGCCAGGGTGATGGCAAATGCGCCGGTTAGCAGCCACAACGACAAACGTGATAATTTCATGGTAGTTTTCTTTAAAGATGTATATCCGCGTGAATTATTATGTTGAATCACCCATCAGGTTTACATGGATAAAAGTTGTCCGATCTGTGTTTTGCCGGGGGTGATGATCCCCCTTTCGGTGATGATTCCTGTAATATATTTTGCAGGGGTAACGTCAAAAGCGGGGTTATATGCCGTGGATCCGGGCGAACAGACCAGGATCTTCTCAAAGCGTCCGTCTGGTGTTGGACCTTCCTGGAAAAGGATTTCATCCTCACTCCGGCTTTCGATGGGGATCAGGCTGCCGCCGGCACAGGCAGCGTCGAAGGTGGAGGTAGGTGCGGCGACATAAAAGGGTACGCCGTATTCCTTTGCAACGATTGCCTTTTCAAGGGTTCCTATTTTATTGGCCACATCGCCGTTGGCGGCAATGCGGTCGGCGCCGACGATCATCATGTCAATTTTCCCCAGCGACATCAGGTAGGCCCCGGCATTGTCGGGAATGATGGTGTGGGGTACGCCTGCCTGGTGAAGTTCCCAGGCGGTAAGCCGGGCCCCCTGGTTCCTGGGCCTGGTTTCATCGGCATAGACAAAGATCTTCTTTCCCTGGCTATGGGCCCGGTAAATGGGGGAGAGGGCGGTACCGTAATCAACAAAGGCCAGCCAGCCTGCATTGCAGTGGGTTTCAATATTCATCCCGTCGCGGATCAACCTGTTGCCAAATTCGCCGATTTTCTCCGAATCGGCGGAATCCCGGTCGGCAATTCCTTGTGCTGCGGCCACTGCAGCTGCGGGGGATTCCATGGCAGCGACAAAAACCTTTTCAACGGCATAAAACAGGTTGCGGGCGGTGGGGCGGGTTGATCCGATATCCAGGCGGGCCTCGTTTAAATAGGGAAGGTATTCAGATGCCGGGGCCTCCAGCGCCGCCTGGGCCATGGCAAACCCGGCCATGGCGCCAATGGCGCCCGCCCCCCGCACCATCATGGTACGGATTGCATGACAGCAGTCGGTATGGATTTTTGCTTCCTGAATGCTGAACCGGAATGGCAACAAGTTCTGCTCAATGAAAAAAACCGAAGTTCCCTCCATCCACACTGTGCGGTAATCAATACCATTAACCTTCATATGAACCGGATGGACTACCTCTGTGCATGTTCAGTTTGCCGGAAAAGGACCATCGATGAATGATCCTGCCGGGTTATAATATTTTGAAGCCCAGGCTGACGACCCAGACATTGTTTTTGGTGTCAAAGGTGTATTTTTTAACCTCTTTCACCATCTGCGAGAT
>CAIYQH010000375.1 GCA_903928285.1 uncultured Bacteroidales bacterium | reverse complement strand
GCAAAATATGGTTTCGTTGCCGGAGCCTTGAAGGAGACCATGGTACCCAGCCAGAATGAGGTACCGGCCAAGACCATCAGCGAACTGCTCGACACCGTGTTAACCCATAAATGGCTGGGATTTCCGCTGTTTATCCTGTTCCTGTGGGTCATGTTCCAGTCAACCTTCACCCTGGGAGAATATCCCAAACACTGGATCGATCTGCTGGTATCGGCCATTGGCAGCCAGGTAAGTCGCATGTTGCCGGCCGGCCCCTTAAAGGACCTGGTTGTCGACGGGATCATCAACGGGGTTGGCAGCATCATTGTATTTTTGCCCAATATCCTGATTCTTTTCTTCTTTATCTCCCTGATGGAAGATACCGGGTATATGGCCCGCAGCGCCTTTATCATGGATAAGCTCATGCATAAAATGGGACTGCATGGCCAGTCGTTTATCCCGCTCATCATGGGTTTTGGCTGCAACGTTCCCGCCATCATGGTTACCCGGACCCTGAAGGACCGCAATGACCGTCTGCTTACCATGCTGATCAACCCGTTCATGTCGTGCAGTGCACGGTTGCCGGTATATATTCTCATTGCAGGAGCCATTTTCCCGGGTCATGCCGGAACTGTGATTTTCGGGCTTTACCTTACCGGTATAACGCTTGCAGTGCTGATCTCACTGGTATTTAAGCGCACTCTTTTTAAAAGCAGGGAAGCTCCTTTTGTCATGGAACTCCCCCCCTACCGTATGCCTACATTCCGCGTGATCATGCGCCATATGTGGGAAAAGGGCGGTCAATACCTGAAAAAGATGGGAGGGGTGATCCTGATAGCGGTGATCCTGATTTGGGCGCTGGAATATTTCCCGGCAGGCAGCACGGCGAGTCCAGAGGTCAGGTTGCAGAATTCCTATATAGGTAAAATCGGGAAAACCATCGAACCCGTCATTGCTCCACTCGGGTTCGACTGGAGGATGGGTGTGAGCCTGATCACCGGCGCTGCCGCAAAAGAGGTTGTCGTGAGCACACTGGGAGTTCTATTCTCCTCCTCACACTATCACGAACAAAAGGGTCCCGTCACCCTTGGGACGAAGTTACAGCAGGCAACTTACCAGGATGGCCCCCGGATCGGCACAAAGCTGCTGACTCCTGTTGCCGGAATATCCTTTCTGCTGTTCATCCTGATCTATATGCCCTGTGTTGCAGTAGTTGCAACCGTTAACAGGGAATCCGGCAGCTGGAAATGGGCCCTCTTCCTGATCACCTATACAACCCTGCTGGCCTGGATTTTATCCTTTGTTGTGTTTCAGACAGGTAATTTAATTTTCTCATAAGATGGAAGTGCAAAATATCATCGTTGGCCTTATCATCATTGCATCAACCGGCTTCACCATTAAAAAACTTATCATGTTTTTCTACAGCCCTGCGCATAAATGCGGGGGTTGCAGCGGCTGTTCCCTGTCAGAGCTTAAAAACGAGCTCGAACTGAAGAAAAAGGGTATTTAAGCCATACCTCTGAAATCATCGTCCAAGCCTGGTGCCTGCCGGCGGTAACTGCGTAAATTCAATCTTTTCCCTACCTTTGCAGGAAATCAACCGCATCGAAAATGGAATTTGGTATCTGTCTTCAAAGTATTGTCCCGGTAAGGGCCGAACCCTCCCACCAGTCGGAGATGGTTACTCAGGTATTGTTCGGAGAATTGTACAGGGTTGTTGAAAGGACGAACCTGTGGTCGAAAATCCAGCTGGTATTTGATAACTACGAAGGCTGGATCCACAACCTGCAAACCCATATCATCGAAGAAGCTGAATTTCACAGGTTAACAGCCGCGGATACGCCGCTCTCCCTTGATCTTGTCCAACTGCTGGCAAACGAAACCAGGAATACCATCATCCCGGTAGTACTTGGAAGTTCTCTTCCCGGGCTCAACGGGCAGTGCCTGGTGATCGACGGAGAAACCTTCCTGTTTGAAGGTACCGTTACCAGTACTGTTGCAAACGGTCTTACTTCCGGAGCGGCTTTATCCTTAAAAACGAGGAAGAACATCGTTGAAAATGCCATGCTTTACCTGCAAGCACCCTACCTTTGGGGCGGCAGCTCTCCTTTTGGCATTGACTGCTCCGGATTTGTTCAAATACTTTATAAACTCGAGGATATTAAACTGTTGCGCGATGCCCGGCAACAGGCTACACAGGGTGAAGTGATCAGTTTACTGGCAGAAGCGGAATCAGGCGACCTCCTTTTTTTTGATGATGAGGAGGAGAATATCAACCATGTAGGAATTCTTTGCGACAGGAACCATATCATCCATTGTTCAGGCAAGGTCAGGATCGACGCGCTGGATCATCAGGGGATCTATAATGAAGAACTCAGGAAGTACACCCATAAATTACGGCTGATCAGGCGGGTCATCTGAGGTTGCCCGGTATGTTTAATGCCTATAGCGGGATATTGTTACTCACTGTCAGCATGACGCGGGGGAACATAGGTGCCTTTTTGCTGGTTAAACACCCACGTGGCCCTGATGCTGATCACATTATTATATTGATACCTGGTAAACGGGTTACGCGGATAAACCCAGGGATTATCAACTACCACGGTCCTGAGGCTTTTCATGGTATATTGATAGCGGAGATCGGCCCACAGCTTGCTCCAGATACGGATCTGCATATCGGCAATGAATGAAAATTCGTTGTTCGAAAGGCCTGTTTTATAGGTATAGAGATTGTCGTAGTAATGATTCTGGGTTTCCTTAAAATTCACCACGCGGCCATAGGCGACCCCCACGCCTCCTGAAATCAGGTTTTTATCGGTATAATGGAGGATAAGCGGGATTTCGACATAATCAAGTGTCAGGCGATACCGGGTGGAATCGGCACTGCCACTGTGATAACTTCCTTTTTGAGAATACAGCAACTCCATGCTTACCGACCAGTTCCTGCCCTTCCCGAAGGGAACCGCCACCATGGGACCAATATTCAGTCCGAATTTATGATATCCAAAAAACTCATCCCCGTCCACCTGGGTAAGATTCATGCCAAGACTCATCCCGCCAAGGATACGCTGGGCCATCAGCCTGTCGGAAAGGATAACTCCGGAAAATACCAGAAATGCAAGTAAAACAAGACGCTTAACCATTGTTCAATGTACGATTTTAGGATTACGCTAAGGTGTCAGAGGATACGTGTAACAAATAACGGTTATCCTTCCTGCTTAGTATGCTGGCCCTTCATGGTCAGCTGAATTCGTTTGCGTTCCATGTCAACCTCCAGAACTTCAACCATTACTTTTTGGTTCAGTTTGACCACCTCGTTCGGGTCTTTGACAAAGCGGTCGGCCAGCTGGCTGATGTGGACAAGGCCGTCCTGGTGCACACCGAGGTCAACAAAGATTCCGAAGTTGGTGATGTTGGTAACAATCCCGGGAACTCTCATACCCTTGTAAAGGTCGTGTATGGTATGGATATTCTTATCAAATTCAAACATTTCAAACTGTTGACGGGGATCGCGGCCCGGCTTGGCCAGTTCGGCCATAATATCCTGGAGGGTAGGCATCCCGACCGTGGCTGTCATAAACTCCTCCAGTTTGATTTTGGATCTGAGTTCTGCCTGTGCCATCAGTTCATCAATGGTGCAGCTGAGTGACCGGGCCATACGGTTAACCACCGGGTAACTTTCAGGATGCACGGAACTCCGGTCAAGCGGGTTTCTGGCATCACGGATCCGCAGAAAACCGGCAGCCTGTTCGAAGGCCTTTTCACCAAAACGGGTTACCTTTTTAAATTCGGTTCGTGATTTGAAGGGGCCGTTATCATTGCGGTAGGCAATGATATTCTTTGCCAGTGTCGGGCCAAGGCCTGAAACATAGGTCAGTAATTCCTCACTGGCGGTATTGACCTCCACGCCTACTTTGTTCACGCAGCTGACAACCGTATCTCCCAGACATTTCATCAGGGCATTCTGATCGACATCATGCTGGTACTGCCCAACCCCGATCGATTTCGGCTCGATCTTGACCAGTTCGGCCAGGGGATCCATCAACCGTCGGCCGATAGAGACAGAGCCGCGCACGGTAACATCGTAATCGGGAAATTCCTTTCTTGCAACAGCCGATGCTGAGTAGACAGATGCCCCGCTTTCGTTCACGGCTAGCGCGATCACATCGCGGTCGAAACCGATGGCCCTGATCAGACGCTCCGTTTCGCGTCCGGCGGTACCGTTTCCGATGGCAATGGCATCAATTTTATAGGCATTTACGAGGCTTTTAATCTTATGAATCGCCTCTTTGACTTCATTCTGGGGAGGATGGGGATAGATGGTTTCATTATGCACCAGCTTTCCCTGCCGGTCGAGACAGACGATCTTACAACCGGTCCTGAAACCAGGATCAATGGCCAGTACATTTTTTTGCCCAAGAGGAGGAGCCAGCAACAATTGCCTCATATTTTCGGCAAAGACACGGATTGCCTCCGTATCTGCCTTTTCTTTTGCCCATTGCCTCATCTCGGTCTCGATCGACGGGAACAGGAGCCGCTTGCAGCTGTCGGTAATGGCCGATTTGACAAGGACAGCAGAAGCATTGTTTGCCTTGACAAACATTCTGTGAAGGATATCATGTGCCAGTTCTTCCTGGACCCCCACTGCAATTCTTAAAAACCCCTCGTTTTCCCCGCGGAACATCGCCAGAAGCCTGTGAGACGGGGCTTTATGAAGCGGTTCATGATGATCGAAATACATATCGAAATTGATACCATCCTGTTCCTTACCCTTCACCACGCGTACGGCAACCTGTGACTCTTTCTGAAAAAGTTGGCGGATCCGCTTGCGGGCAAAGGTGTCTTCGTTTACCATTTCAGCAATAATATCGCTAGCACCCTGAATAGCCACCCCGATGGAATTAACTCCTTTTTCAGGGTCGATGAATTTCGAAGCCCGGAGTTCCACATCCTCATATCGTTGGGAAAAGATCATCGTGGCCAGTGGTTCCAGCCCCTTTTCGCGGGCAATTCCGGCCCGGGTTTTACGTTTTTGTTTATAAGGCAGGTAAATATCATCCAGTTCGGCCATGGTCGGTGCCTTGGCAATGG
>CAIYQH010000374.1 GCA_903928285.1 uncultured Bacteroidales bacterium | reverse complement strand
ATAAAAATATTATTTGAATAGACATTGTTTAAAAGCACAAATCGTCAGTATTATCGTGGTTGCGCCCCTGATCCTGTTCCCATAGCAAAAATTAATTACCGGCAGGAACTGAATTTTATTTCATTATTCCGTAGCTTTGCAGCTCAATTCAAGTGAAACATATGTTCTTTTTCATATCTTATTTATGTTAGGCAGAAGACATTACAGAATAAAGACGCTGCAGGCACTCTATGCATACTTCCAGGGCGGAGAATCACGGATAGAAATTGCCGAAAAAAACCTTCTGCTGAGCCTCGATAAAGTTTACGAGCTATACTACCTTCAGCTTTCTTTTCTCCTCGAAATTATTCATTTTTACAGGTTCCGGATGGAGGAATCCAAAACAAAATTCTATCCTACTCCCGAAGAGGTTAATCCAAGTTACAAGTTATCGGAAAACAGGCTTGTCATGCAGCTTCAGCAAAATATTGACCTTGCTGATAAAATGAACAAATACCGGATCTCCTGGACAGAAGAACAGGAGATGGTCAGGAAGATTTACCAGAAACTTAAAGCAAGCAAGGACCTCGCCGATTACCTGAATTCGGAGGCGAACACTTACGAAGAGGATCAGATCTTCCTGGAGAGGTTGTTCCGTAAATTTATTGCCAAATCGCCGGAACTGCAATCCTATTTTGAGGAACGCAATATTTTCTGGGATGATGACTTTGAAGTTGCCGCCGTCTTTGTGCTCAAAACGATCAAACTGATGTCGGAATCGTTTTCGGTCAGGGATTCACTGCCCGGGCTGTTTACCAGGGACCAGGACGATGACCCGGATGAAGACAGGAAATTCATCCTTGACCTGTTCCGGAAAACCATCATCAACAGTGAAGAATCGGATAAACTGATCGATGCGCGCACCAAAAACTGGGAATTGGAACGAATCGCCCTTACCGATATCCTGCTTATTAAAATGGCATTGACGGAACTGACAGTTTTTACCCAGATCCCGGTTAAAGTCACAATGAATGAGTATATTGAGATTTCAAAACAGTTCAGCTCGGCCAAGAGCAAACTGTTTATCAACGGTATACTGGATAAACTGGTCTCCGACCTGACCGCCGAAAAGAAGATACGCAAAACCGGGCGCGGCCTGATGACCTGACCGGGAATTGACCCTGTAGGAAAACCCACAGCTTTCAGCGTGGAGCGTTATAGTTCAGGTTTATTGAAAGTGTATAAAATATATCTTTCGTATCACCGTTAGAAATAACACAAACCAACACTTTTATTGTGCACAACTTTCTACGAAAAAGCCTATTGATGATCGCCATCCTTGGCCTGGTTTCAGGACAGGTTGATGCACAGATCGGTGGTTACGGAACCTATAAGTTCCTCAACTATACCAATTCAGCCCGCGCTGCCGCCCTGGGAGGAAATTTCCTGTCGATCAACGACAACGATGTCACCCTAACCCTGGCAAACCCTTCACTCATCACCCCGGCGATGAACAACAATCTGGCATTCAGTTATGTGAACAATCCCGGCGGAATTAATTACGGGTATGTCGCCTATGCCCGTTCGTTCAGCAAAGTGGGCAGTTTTGTGGGAAGTTTGCAGTACATTAATTATGGCAAGTTTACCGGGACCGATGATGCGGGAAACCTTACCAGTGATTTTTCAGCAGCTGAATATGCATTTACAGTAGGTTGGGGAAGGCAGCTCACCCCTTTGTTTTCCATCGGGGCCAATGGCAAACTGATCTATTCACAACTCGACATCTACCACTCGTTCGGCATTGCGGTTGATGTAGCCGGAACTTATACCTCCAAAGACCAGGGCTTCAACGCCTCGTTGATTGGCCGCAATATCGGGTCCCAGCTGGTTCCCTATTTTTCAGGCCAGTACAGGCCATTGCCGTTCCAGCTCCAGATAGGGTTATCGCAGCAGCTGAAACATATCCCGCTCAGGTTTTCGCAGTTGCTCACCAACCTTCAGCGCTGGGATCTGACCTATTTTGACCCTACCGATCCCGCTAACATACCTGACCCTATTACAGGGGATATTAAGCAAAAAAAAGGGATCTCGAAATTTGCCGACCAGGCCATGCGCCATGTCGTGTTGGGAGCCGAACTGACGGTTGCCAAGGTGGTTTCAGTAAGAATCGGTTATAATTATCAACGCCGGCAGGAGCTGAAAATCAATGGTTCGGCGGGCTTGGCCGGATTCTCTTTTGGTGCTGGTCTTCGCGTTAAAATGTTTAACCTGAGTTATACCTACGGAAATGACCAGGCCGGTACTCCAAACCGTAACTATATCACCCTCGCCGTAAATCTTCAGGAATTTATTAAAAAGCAATAAGGTTGCAGGTTATCATTGATGCTCATTCCGGGTTCTGTTTTGGCGTTTCCTGCGCCATCGGGGTTGCGGAACGGGAATTGCATGACCATTCAGTCCTGTATTGCCTGGGAGATATCGTACATAACGAAACCGAGGTGGCCAGGCTTACCGGGTTAGGGCTGAAGATCATCAGCCAGGCCGATCTGTCAGTTTTGCACGACTGCAGGGTGATGATCAGGGCCCATGGTGAACCACCCGAAACCTATCGCATCGCCTGGCAAAACAACATTGAACTGATCGACGCCTCCTGCCCGATCGTATTGAATCTGCAAAACAGTATATTGCAGGGTTATCTCGAAATGAAGGCGAAGAACGGGCAGGTGGTAATCTACGGCAAAGCCGGACATGCAGAAGTAAACGGTCTCAAAGGCCAGACGGAAGGAACGGCGATTGTCATTACAGACGAAAAGGAGCTATCTTTGATCGATTTTTCACGTCCGGTAAGATGTTACAGCCAGACCACCATGTTCATGGATGGGTATTATGAATTAGTAAGAATCATTCAGGAACGGATGACTGAAGCTGCCAATGGGAGGTTGGTTGACTTCGACTGGAATGATAGTATTTGCAGGCAGGTTTCGAACAGGACCGCCCATCTGCAGGAATTTGCACGCAGGTGCGATGTGGTGGTCTTCGTTGGCGGCCGTAAGAGCTCAAACGCCCTCATCCTGTTCAAAGCTGTGGGCGCAACAAACCCCAATTCCTACCTGGTGTCGGAGGTGAACGAAATCAGGAATGAATGGCTTAAGGGCGCCCGTATGGTAGGGGTTTGTGGGGCAACATCCACCCCTGTATGGCTGATGGAGGAAATCGCAGGTAAAATCCGGGAAACAGATAACTGAAATGTATCTTCAAAAACTTTTACTTGTCAGTTTTAAAAATTATCTCCAGGCGGAATTCAGCTTTTCCGGGAAGATCAACTGCTTCGTAGGCAATAATGGTACAGGAAAGACCAACCTGCTGGATGCCATACACTACCTGTCGTTTTGCAAAAGCTATTTCACCAGTCTCGATGCACAGAATATACGTCATGGCGATGAACTCTTTGCCATTCATGGCACCTTCCTGAAAAGCGATGACACGACCGACATGGTTCAGTGTATCCAGAAAAAACAAACACGGAAACGTTTCCTGCTCAACAAAAATGAATATGACCGGCTTGCCGACCATATCGGGAATTTCCCGCTGGTGATGATCTCCCCGTATGACCGCGACCTGATCAACGATGGCAGTGAACTGCGGCGGAAATATATTGACAGTGTCATTTCCCAGTTCGACAAATTTTACCTCGACGACCTGATCCAGTACAACAAAGCGCTGCTTCAGCGGAATTCACTGCTCAAGACCTTTGCCGAACAACGCTATTTCGACTCCACGATGATCGAAATATGGGATGAACAGATGATCAGGCTGGGGGAGAAGATCTTTGCAAAACGCAGTGAATTCCTGGTGCTTTTCACTCCTTTATTTCAGCAATATTTCAGCTTTTTGAGCCAGGGATCCGAAACAGTAGCCATCAAGTATCTTTCCCAGCTTGGCGACGGCCCCTTCCGCGACCAGTTTTCCGCTGCAATGCCCAGGGACCGTGCCGCCCAGTTTACTACGGTTGGCATCCACAAGGATGACCTGGAATTCATGCTGGATGGATATCCCGTCAAGAAATTCGGTTCGCAGGGACAACAGAAATCCTTTGTAATTGCCATAAAACTGGCCCAGTTTGAAGACACACGCAACATCAAGGGATTTAAGCCCATCCTGTTACTCGACGACGTGTTTGATAAGCTCGATGACCTGCGTGT
>CAIYQH010000373.1 GCA_903928285.1 uncultured Bacteroidales bacterium | reverse complement strand
TCTAGATGATCGGTTTTACGGAAAAGCTTGGCTCAACAGGGATCGAAGTGGATGTGCGGCTTACCAGCGATGGCGTTGCCTTTCTCTATCACGATCCCGATATCAACACAAGGCTTACCAAAAAGGGGCCGCTGGCTGGCCCGATAAACGCCTATACCTGGGCAGAACTTTCCGCATTTGTCAGGCTGATCCATGGAGAGAAGATACCAACGCTGGAAGATGCCTTGAATTTTGTGGTTGATCATACCTGGTTGAATTTTGTTTACCTTGATATGAAGGCCAGTAAGGAGGCAATGGCGGTGGTCATCCCGATTCAGCAGCGGATACTGCAGCGGGCCAAAGCGAAAAACCGTGATCTTATGGTGGTTGTTGGAATTCCTTCAACCGATGTCCTGAATGACCTGATGTCCTATCCCGGTTATACCGGTATTCCATCCCTCTGCGAGCTGGGTGTGGATGAAACCAGGAAGGTTAACTCGGTCGTTTGGTCTCCCCGGTGGACGCTGGGCACGCAAAACAGCCTCGTTCAGCAAATGCAGGACGAGGGACGACTTGCCATATGCTGGACGGTTGACAGCCCTGCCTGGATCGAAAACTATCTTAATAACGGGCTATTCAATGGGTTGCTTACTAATTTTCCCTATGTCGTTGCCTATTATCATTACATTCAGCAATAATCGTTATGGGTAAAAAACGAACAGGTTTTACAATACTGCTGGTATTCATTGCCATTGCTGTTTTTTCTCAGCAAAAGGATACCCTGAAAGCCAGGATCAACCATTATTCTTTTACAGTCGGGACGGGCTGGAACCACTATTTCAATAACCTGGAATACGGGGATCAGAACATCCGGCAGGATTTTGCAGGTCTCTCCTGCAGGTTCTACTGGGAGCCCGAGTACAGGCTCAGCCTTGGGCTTGAGTCGGGGTATTTCCGTCTTTTCAGGGTGAAAAATCAGTTAACCCCCGATATCGCGAGCGAAGTAGACCGGTCGGTAATCCCCCTGTTGCTCCTGGTCAGGATGAGGGTGATTGATAACATCTATCTTTCTACAGGGCTGGGACTGGCCGTTTTGACCAATAAAGTTGCTGCCGCCGGCCAGAAGATCGTCACCAGGACCTGGTCGCTTTCCAACTATGAAGTTGCCGGTTCCTATATCTATCCGCTCAGGAAACACCTAAGGGTAGGAGGAGAGATGAAAATTTATAATTTCGGCGCTCTCAACGACTGGATGTTTGCGATCCATGCATTGGTTTCTGTCAGGCTGTGAAAGAACCGTTTCCTGGTTAATGACAGAAGAGCTTTCCTGAAAAAGGCCTCCTTCGGGATGAAACAGCATTCGCTGGCGCCAAAGGCTCTGACAGGGAAATCAACCGTAAGGTTCGATATGGTTTTTTTCCTCCAGCCATGCCAAAACCAGCTTATAGCCCAGCGACAGGATGATCGCACCAAGAAAAAGTCCCATAAATCCTTCGAAGATAAATCCACCGATCGATCCTAAAAAAATCACCAGCATGGGCACCGGGGCCCCTTTACCCAGCAACAAGGGTTTCAGCACGTTGTCGGAAAGGCTGACCAGGATCAGCCAGATGGTTAGCAATACTGCTGTCAGGGTATTGGTGGTTGAAAACATGTAGATAAGCACCACGATCGAAACAGGGCTAACACCTACCTGTACGATGGCCAGCAACAGGGCGATCAGGGCCCACAGTCCGGCGAGAGGAACCCCCGCCACCAGGAAACCCAGTCCTGCAAGGGCCGCCTGGATAAAGGCAACGCCGATGATGCCGCGGGCAACATTCCGGATGGTGACTTCCGTGACCTTTGAAAAATTTTCACCCTGATCGCCTGCCATGCGGATAAACAGGTTGCGGGCGGCGATACCACCCTCTTGCGAATAAACCAGCACAATACCGGCAACGGCAATGGAGGCAAGCATCATCAGAAACCCCATCCCCGCCTGTGATACAAATGAAACGACCCAGTTGAACAGCCAGGTTAGCTGCGGCCCGTACATTTTAATGACCTCGCCGGGATTTTCTGCAGCTGTTTTCCAGAGATTGTAAAGTTCCTTCCCGATAACAGGCCATGAAAGAACCGTGCCGGATGGCTGCGGTACCTTTACCCCGCCATTTTGGTAAAGGCTGACAAGGCCCTGTAATCCTGAAATCATCGAACCTCCGAGGAACAGACACGGAACGATAATAACCAGCAACAGGATCCCTGTCAGGATAGCCGCGCTGAGTTTGGCCCTCCCGCCCAGCCGTTTTGTTACGGCCACATGCAGGGGATACATGGTTACGGCAATAATAACGCCCCACATCATAATTCCCAGGAATGGCTCCAGAATCTTGAAACACCAACCTATCAGGATAAAGAGGATGACAATTCTGATGGCAGATTCCAGCGTGTTTTTCAGAAATGATTTTTCATTCATAGGAAATGATTTTAAGAAAAGGCGAATACAGGAGCAGGTTCTCCGCGGTTAGCGGATCAGATAGGTCAGCCCGACTTTCAGGTTCACCATCTGCAGATCTTTCGAACTGCTTTTCAGGATGGTGTATTCGAATTTGTTGGTGGTCCATTTGTAATTGAACGCAACCAGGGCTCCCCACTTTGCATAATAGCCGAATTTCATGACGGCGCCGATTTCCGGGGTAAGCGAAAAATCCCAGCGGGTCTTATAAAGATCCCATTCCTGCACCAGGAGGTGATGTTCCATATAATCTCCGCCAATGCCCAGTTCTACATAGGGTGAAACCATTTTCTCAGGAAAGAAATGCCAGGCAATAACCCACTGGAAGGGAATCATCCAGGTAAATCGGTAGTTGGTGGCGGTGATGGCCGAACCGTCGTCAAAATAGGCAGTTTGGTAACCGTAACTCTGCGAAACGCGTTGCCAGCTGATATTGAATCCGGTGGTCAGGCCGTTTTCTAGAAGGTAACGGCCGCCAAGGTCAAACCCTGCCGGACTTGCATTCCCGACCCATTTGTTGAAATCGCCGATTGTAAAGGTGGTGTTCCAAGAAAAGGTGTAATAGGAGGATGGCTTAAACCCCATGGAACCTTTGTTATCCTGGGCCTGCGTGAAGACAGCCAGTAAAAGGGTTCCTGTGATGACCAGCAATATCTTTTTCATAGTATAATTTTTGTTGTTAAGAGCCATAGGAAATAATCAGGAAGGATAATTCATGGCCGGCATGAACGTTGTGCTGATGATTGTATGGTTTGATAATTGATTATTTTGCCGAGGCCTTTATAGCCGGTGTTTGCTTAAAGGCCTGATCAATACTTTTAATGATGTCGTCGAGTGTATGGTTGCCGGTCATCAGGGCCCGGATATAGGCGTTCCAGCGGATCATCACCTTGTTGTCGGTTGTTTTGTTTTTCAGGTCAACCAGGTCGATCAGCAGGGTGCCGGTTGAATAGGAGCTGATATAAGTCGGGGGGTAGGGGTAATCATAACCATATCCTGGATAACCCCACCAGCCCGGAGAATAATAACCGGGATACCCCCAGTACCATCCCGGTGTATAGACCGTGGTGCTGGTGTTCTTGATCGCGGTGACATTAATACCAAGGTCGGGAGCTGAAGTGCGGCTTGTGAGTTTATACCCGCGATTCTCCATGTTCAGGGTGATCTCGCCCAGCAAGGCCTGGGCGTTGGCATCCGTCAGCACGGAACTGTCTTTGCCATCGATATAGGCAATGTTGGGTACGATGGCGAAGGTTTTATAGGTTGCGAAGTTGGCTGTCAGGTCATATTTCGTGTAAATCACCATATCTTCGGCCAGCCGGGAGGTTTCAGGAGGATATTTGCTGCACGAAGCCAGCAGAATGAACCCGAGGGAGATCAGGGTTATGAGTTTTTTTTTCATCATTGAGGTATTTCTTATTGTGTTGTATTTCTTGGTTTGTTCCGATGGTTATTACATCTTCCCCAGGCGGAAGATCAATCCGCCGTTGAATCCGAACTGAAACAGGGTTGAGTATACTGAAACCCCGCCGCTCGGACCGCCGCTGCCGATAAACATCGACAACCCTGCTCCCTGCACGGGAACCATGCCCTGGGCCTGGAGCCGCAAACCAACCCGTTTGCTGAAATAGATCTTTGCGCCGGCCTGGAGGCCCAGGGAGAAAAACCAGTCGTCGGGATAATCCTTCGGCGCAAACAGGCAGGCCCCCAGGTTAAAACCGACAAATGGCGAAACTTTGGGATTGAGGTGGAAGTTCCTGGTAAATCCAACGTGCATGTAGTTGATGCTCAGGGGGACATCCAAATACCTGAGGTGGTTCCCGATGGTATAGTAGCTCAGTTCAGCCTTCGTATCCGAACGGTTGTAGATCAGGTCAACATCCATGACCCTGCTGATGGGAATGCTGATCATTCCGCCGTACTGGGCATTTTCCCTGAGATGCACCTCGCCGTAATCGGTGTGCATATTGCCGGCAAAAACAAATCCGCCAAAGGGCGTCAGCTCCACCTTCTGTGCCATGATGATGAACGGGATGCTGAACCAAAGGAGAAGGAGTAAAATGGTTTTTTTCATGAGAAAGGGATTTGTGAAAAAATTGCAGGACAAAGATATTTAACTTTTATTACGAATGATATGTTTTAATAGTGTGGGGGTAAATTCAATCTCCAGATAGCTGCTGCTGATAAACTGGTGGCCTGAGAAATTCCATCCGCCAACGCCTTTTACCGAATGTCCAGGAATGAGCGCCGAATAGTTCAGACTTAACTTCCATTGTTTATCGGGGATGAACGTAACCAGCAGGTCGATTTCATGGAGCAGGGTGGTTGGTATTTTTTCTGGAGTTTGTTTCCCGGTAACCGGATCGATGAACAGGATGTGGTCGTTGGGTAATGTAAACCAGTGATAACCGGGTTCAATGGACACTTTGCTGACAAAATCGATGGTCGCCCTGAACCCAAGG
>CAIYQH010000372.1 GCA_903928285.1 uncultured Bacteroidales bacterium | reverse complement strand
TGTCGAGTTTTGCCATTACTCCTACCTCCTGGGCATAGCTCCCGCCTATCAGAGAACACAGTATGATGACTATATATATTCTTAAAATCCTCATCCTTCTTTTTTCATTGCTCATTATTCAATTTTGGTCATCGCAGTTTTTTTACCGCCTTGCACCCCTGATCCTGAACAACTTCATCAGGGGTTTTATATAATCCTCATCGGTTCTGACTTCCGCCACATCGACGCCGCTCCTCAGGAAAGTTTCGCTGATATAGGCATTATGGGCCTTGTACCAGTTGTTATATTGCCGGCGCACAGCCTTGTCTGACGAATCGATCCATTTCCGGCTGTCTGATTCGGCATCACGCGCACGGATGAGCCCAACATCGGGCAAATCGGTTTCACGGGCGTCGTAAATCTTCACTGCTATCAGGTCATGTTTCTTGTTGGCAATTTTAATGGCATCTTCAAATCCCCTGTCGAGGAAGTCGCTGAGCAAAAAGGCGGTACAACGCTTTTTAATGGCATTGGTAAAATAACGCAGCGGTTCGGTGAGGTTTGTCCCCTGGTTCTGTGGTTTGAATTCGATCAGTTCGCGGATAATCCTCAGGATATGGCTGGTTCCCTTTTTGGGAGGAATAAACTTCTCGATGGTGGTACTGAAAAAGATCACCCCGACTTTATCGTTGTTCTGTATGGCGCTGAAGGCAAGTACGGCGGCGATCTCGGTGATCACCTCCTGCTTGATGGATTTCTGCGTACCGAAAAGGTTGGAGGAACTCACATCGATGATCAGCATTACGGTAAGTTCCCGTTCCTCGTCGAATACCTTGACATAGGGATGGTTGAACCGGGCCGTAACGTTCCAGTCGATACTCCTGATATCATCGCCGGGCTGGTATTCGCGCACTTCGGAGAAGGCCATTCCGCGTCCTTTGAACACGGAGTGGTACTGACCCGAAAAGATCTGGTTACTCAGACCCCGGGTTTTTATCTCGATTTTACGAACCTTCTTGAAAAGCTCAGCTGATTCCATATTTTACTTAGCCTAATTGCGAAAAAGCGAAATGGTGAAAATTGAAATGTTGAACCGGTAATCGTTGCTGCGACTGTGAGGCGTGATCAGCCTAAGGCACTTCAACAGTGTTCAGGATTTCATTGATGATATCTTCGGTCGTGATGTTTTCGGCTTCCGCTTCATAGGTGAGGCCGATACGGTGACGCAGCACATCATGCGCCACGGCGCGGATATCTTCGGGAATCACGTAGCCGCGGCGTTTGATAAAGGCATAGGCTTTAGAGGCCAGGGCGAGATAGATGCTGGCACGGGGCGAGCCGCCATAGCTGATAAGGCCTTCAAATTTCTTGAGTTTATAGTCGGCAGGGAACCTGCTGGCGAAGACGATATCTGTGATATAATTTTCGATCTTCTCGTCAAGGTATACCTCGCGGGTAATGGCCCTGGCGCGCATGATATCATCGGTGCTGATGATCGGACTGGTTTTGAAAGTTTCGTTCCCGATATTCTGACGGATGATCATCTTCTCCTCTTTCTTGTCCGGGTAGCCGATCACAACCTTGAGCATAAAACGGTCGACCTGCGCTTCGGGAAGCGGGTATGTACCCTCCTGTTCGATGGGGTTTTCGGTAGCCAGCACCAGGAAAGGTTCGGGCAGGATAAAGGTTTCGTCGCCGATGGTGACCTGACGTTCCTGCATGGCTTCAAGCAGTGCGCTTTGAACCTTGGCCGGGCTACGGTTTATTTCGTCAGCCAGGATGAAATTGGCAAAAATGGGTCCCTTCCGGATTTTAAATTCTTCATTTTTCTGACTGTAGATCAGGGTTCCGACAAGGTCGGCAGGGAGCAGGTCGGGGGTAAACTGGATACGACTGAATTTGGCATCTATGCAGTTTGCCAGTGATTTTATGGCCAGCGTCTTGGCAAGGCCGGGAACTCCTTCCAGCAAAATATGCCCGTTTGCAAGCAACCCGATCATCAGCCTTTCAATCATCTGTTTCTGACCGATGATCACTTTGTGCATTTCCATCGTCACCATGTCAACAAACGCGCTCTCCTTCTGGATCCGTTCGTTCAATTCTTTGATGTCCGTTTCAACCATGTTATCTGAATTTTGTGGGTGCAAATTTATAAAATGAAAAAATTCCGGGACAAGTATTGATGTTAATTTTTGTTAACCTTTGCGTTAAAAAAATGTTAATGTAAATTCGCATTCAGGGCTTCATTCATGATGATATGATTCTCCCCGAAGGATGGAAAGGGCCCTGTAGAGCTGTTCGGTAAAGAAGAGGCGGATCATCTGGTGTGAAAAGGTCATCCTGGAGAGAGAGAGGATGAAATTCGCCTGTTTTTTCACTGAAGGATCGAAGCCAAAGGGGCCGCCCACGATGAAAACGAGGGTTTTTCCTCCCGAAATAAACTGTCTGTTCAGGAAGGTGGCGAATTCGGTTGACCGCATTTCACTGCCATGTTCATCGAGCAAAACAACAATATCTCCTGCCACAATCTGTTTTTGGATTAATTCCGATTCACGAAGCATTTGTTCAGCATGCGAAAGACCTGAAAGATTTTTCAGGGAAGGTATCTCAAAAATCTCAAAAGGCACATACCGTTTCACCCGCTTTTCGTACTCCCGTATGCCTGTTTTCAGGAAATCCTCATCTGTTTTTCCGGTAAGTACAAGGCGGATTTTCATAATTCAGGTGCAAAGATGAGAAATAAGCATGATTTTTTTGTATGTTTGTAAAAGAATCGCAGGGATGGGGTCTGAAGCCTGCAGGATTTTATCCCGGATGGGGATGCTTGCCCTGTCCAAATAAAAACAAACGCCGATGAAAAAGATTGCTTACAGTTGGGTTCTTCTTCTCATACCGGTATTTTTTTCGCTTGGATTCCTTCCGGTTGCCAGCCCTGAAGAAACAGCCGCCCAGGTAACCGCTGCCATCCAGGCGGGCAATGCGGCAGAGGTTGCCCGGTATTTCAACTCCATGGTTGACCTTACCTTACCGGGGTTTGACGATTCCTACAGCAAAACCCAGGCTGAGCAGATCATGAAGGAGTTTTTTGCCCAGCACCCTGTAAAAAGTTTCAAGGTAACCCGCCAGGGCTCCTCCCCCGACGGTTCGCAATATTCCATCGGCAGTCTCGATGCCGGGAAAAAAATTTATCGTGTCTATTTCCTGATCAAATCGGTAAACGGACAAAACCTGATCCATCAGCTGCAGGTACAGGAAAGCTGAACTCTGAACCCTGAAGGCTGTCGGAAGGGTTAATCCCTGACCATATACAAATTATTCTCCTGGCATTTCACACCTGATATGACAATTGACGAAATTATTTCACTGGCCCTTGCCGAAGATATCGGCGACGGAGACCATACCACCCTGGCTACCATCCCGGCCGATGCCCCCGGCAAGGCAATACTGCTCGTGAAGGAGGACGGCATATTGTGCGGTGCCGCCTTGGCTGAACTGATTTTCAACCATGTGGATCCCTCCCTCCTGATCGATTCCCGCCTGCACGACGGGGAGGTCATCCATAAGGGTGACATCGTGTTTGAAGTCACCGGGCGACAGGCATCCATCCTGAAATCGGAAAGACTGGTTCTCAACTTCATGCAACGGTTAAGCGGAATCGCTACCGCGACAGGCCGTATTGTAAAGCAGCTTGAAGGATTGCAGACCCGGATCCTCGATACCCGTAAAACCACTCCCCTGCTGCGCGAACTTGAAAAATACGCCGTCAGGACCGGCGGGGGCGAAAATCACCGCATGGGGTTGTTTGACATGGTGATGATCAAGGACAACCATGTCGATTATGCAGGAGGTATCGTTCAGGCCATCGATTCGGTGCACCGGTATTTCAGCCTTACCGGCAGAGAACATAAGGTTGAAATTGAGGTTCGCAACGAAAATGAACTAAAACAGGTACTGGACCATGGCGGGGTTGACCGTATCATGCTCGACAATTTTTCTGTGGAAAACCTTGACAAAGCTGTACATTTGATCGACGGCCGTTATGAAACCGAGGCCAGCGGGGGGATCACCCTGGATAACATCCGGAAATACGCCGAAACAGGGGTTGATTTTATCTCTGTCGGGGCGCTGACGCACCAGATCAGGAGTCTGGATATGAGTTTGAAGGCGGAGCAGACAGCAGGCAACAGGCAATAGGCAGTAGGCGTACCTGAGAAAATTTTCCACCATCAAAAAAAACTGGGCGAGGCCCATTGCATGCGACTCTCTGAAAAAACGATCCGAAAGATAAAATCGCTGCCGCTGGTTGACAGGGTGATCCGGGTTTCAAGGCGGGTCGTGCTGCCGGGATTCAATGGGGTACCCCTTTATGATGTGACTGTCTTTTTTATCCGGGGGCTGACAGAAGGGTATATTACCACGCGGGCAGCAGCCATCTCCTTCTCCATGTTTCTGGCAATTTTCCCCTTCCTGATCTTCCTGTTCACCATCATCCCCTTTATCCCTATCGATAATTTCCAGCAATCGCTGATGGGGATCATTGAGGACTTCCTGCCCAGGATGGCCTTTGAATCGGTCAGGGAGACTATCGTGGATATCGTGACCCGCCCGCGGAGCAGCCTGCTGATCATCAACCTGATCCTGACCCTTTACTTTTCCACCAACGGGGTGAACAGCCTGATCGAGGCCTTTAAAAACACCTATCACGAACTCGAAACCCGCACCAGCATCAAACAATACCTTATCTCCGTTGTCATCGTCCTGGTAAACAGTTTGCTGCTGATCATGGCCATCGGGCTGATCACCTTCGGGTCATCCCTCCTTTCCTGGCTCCTGCCCGATCTGATCGCAAGCGGAAAGGTGGTGATGCTGATGCTGCAACTGCTCCGATGGATCATCATTGTCGGGTTGCTGCTGATGGCCATATCCCTCGTATATGTCCTTGGAACTGCGCGACAGAAGACCTTCCGCTTCTTTTCCGCCGGTTCGTTGCTGGCAACCGGGCTCATTGTGGTGACCACCCTCGGATTCAACTTTTATGTCGATAATTTCTCAAGGTACAATGCCCTTTATGGTTCACTGGGCACCCTGATGGTAGTGCTTTTCTGGATCTATATCAATGCCATCAGCCTGTTGGTGGGATTTGAGCTGAATGCCAGCATCAAGAATGCAAAACCGGCGGCCTAACCTTTCAGGTGAAGCCGTTCGCGGATGACCGGGATAAGCTCGTTTCTGTAAACAAGCCCAACCAGGACCACCGCCAGGAATAACTGGCCGATCTCAACCAGCAGTCGGGTGCTGTCTGCACAAACTGTCTCGGTGACAAGCACCACGCTTATAAAAATGACCGGGAGATAGACAAGTTTCCACATGTTGATCCTGTAATCGAACACCTTCCTGCTTTCAATATACATTAACAGGATCTGTACCGGCTTAACCATGACATTTGCCCAGACAGCCCCGATCAGGCCGAAAAAACTGATCAGCCCGATGCTGACTGCAACCTGGAATATCGCACTGAGCAGGAAGATCCTGGGAAGCGCTTTGGTTTTTTTGAAATACATCAGGGGGGCCCAGAAATAGGCACGAATCCCGCTCAGGGTATATCCTGAAAAAAGGATGGCCAGAAACCGGAAGGTGAGATAAAAATCCCTGTTCTTCACGACAAAGGGGATGATCAGCGGCAGGGCAATGACCACCACCGGGACGATCAGCAGGGTCATCGCCGTAAAACCATTGAAATAGCGGTTCACCTCGGTTGTGGCGTAATTGATCTCTTTTTCCTTCCAGATACTATAAACTTTGGGATAGATCGAATAGGCGAGGCCGCTGTTGAGGAAGTCGAGGAGCAGGGTACACTGGATGGCGAAAACAAAGATTCCGACATCCCTGGCATCGAGGAAATAGGCAATGATATACCGGTCGAGGTTGGCCCCTGTCCAGGAGAGGATGAAATAGACAAACAGGGGAAAACAAAAAACGGCTATTCCTTTCAACAGCCTGATATGAAACGAAATGCCGAATTCCCTGATAAAATAAAAGAGCGCCACCACGAATATTCCCAGTCCTGAGAGGAGGCGGCCATACATGGGGCCGGCGAGCGAAAAAGGTTTATAAAACAGAATGGCAAGGGAGATGGCTATGGTAAGCACGAAATTCAGCAGGTTCATCCAAAAAAACCGCTCCGGCCGTTGCTGGAAGATCAGCAGTGAAATATAACTTTTAAAGAGACTGTTGAAGATGGCGGTCAGCAACGACATAAATCCCCATGGATAAAATTCCAGGGTGGTTTTATTTCCGTTAAGCTCTGTAAAAGCAGAAAAAACAGGCGCTCCCGTAAAGGCAAACACTGCCAGAAATATCAATCCGATGATCAGCAGCATGGATATCACGGTTCCAACATTCTCCCTGGCTTTTTGAACATTGTCCTTGAAATCGACCCAATGGGCTCCAAGGTACTGTTCCAGGCCAAAATTCACCACCAGCTGCATGATGGCGGCAAAAGCGATATAGAGGGCCAGCACACCGAACTGCGCGGTGGTCAGCATGTTGGTGTAGAATGGCAACAGCACGATGCCGGAGAAAAGCGGCAGGGCGCCGACAATAGAATAAATGAAAGAGGATTTAATGAATTGTTTGGAGATCATGCTGTTTAAAAAAACGGGTTCTGATTGGAATGCGAAAGTATGAAATTTATATCAGGAAGCAGCAGCCGGAATTATATGGCTACAGGAAGAAAATCCTGCGTATTGCATGGCAACTTTTCGTTACGCTTCATTGACACGGCAGGCAAGGTGGCTGTGAATATATCACAGGGAGGGCGATCCTGCAAAATCCGCAGTACCTCCTACCCGAACACTGTGAACATTTTCCTGACGACCCCCGACCCGGCAAAGGTCGTGAGATAATAAAGGAGGGTCTTGATATTCCATCCTGAACGGGCAAAATAAAAGCGTGCCTTTTTCATATTTCCTGTCAGGTAATAAAACCTGGCCCGGCTGCCATGCAACCGCTGATACCCTGCCCAGGCCTCTGCCGGGTATTTTTCAGAATAGCCATCCAGGATCATGAGGGAAAAATAGAAATCAACAGCCCTGTAAACGGTATTTAACGATAGGTTTGACTCTTCGACATATCGTTTATAGAGGGGTCTGCAAACCTCCACAGAGCAGTTCCCCTCAAAAAGCTTCAGTCCCCAGTCATAATCCACCATGCCGAAATTCTCCTCGAAACGGATATGTTTCAGGGAGCTGTTGATCAGCATGCTGCCGATATAGCTCGCCTGGCCTTCTGTTGACCGGCTTAAGGTGGTTAAAAAGGTAACATTCTTCCCGTAAAAGTTACAGGCGGAATCCCCGCGCGGCTGATTAAAGTTTTCGACCGATCTGTTCCTGTGGCCGTAGATGACGGTCAGCCCGGATGAGATAATAGGCGCCAGGTGACTGACGGCAAGTTGGGAAACCAGCTTGCCGGGCAACCACTCGTCATCGTGATCCATAATACAGAAGAGATCACCCGTCGCCAGGCTTAAACCTATGTTCCGGCCCCTGTTCGGCCCCCCTGAATTTTCAGGGGTTGACACATAGCCGATCTTGTTCGCCTCCAGAATTTCACGGGTATGGTCGGTCGAACAGTCATCAACGACAATCAGTTCGATTTCAAAGTCACGATGAATCCCCTCCTGCAAAAAAACTGAATCGAGCGCCCTCTGGAGGGTCTTTTCCGAATTGTAGGTTGAAAGTATGACAGAGACCCGTACCGGCGTTTTTTCAGGCGTCATGAAGCGATGCATTAAGATATGGTTGATGGTGCAAAGGTAAATAAAAGCAGATCAGTCGCACAGGGGTAATCAAGCAACTTAAAAAAGGCAACAGGTTAAGGGTTAAAACGCTCAGATTTCCGGGGGAGAATTTCTTTTTTCAGGAAAATAGCATCACCTTTGCACCTGCTTAGACTGGTACCCTTTTAACCCATCAACAATGAACGATTTAGAGAAGTATTTCAGGCAAAACAATAAGAGGCTGATTCAGAAATGGGTCCACTATTTTGATGTGTACGACCGTCATTTTTCACGGTTCAGGGGCACGGAGATGACCATTCTTGAAATCGGTGTTTCGAAGGGCGGAAGTCTCCAGATGTGGAAAGATTATTTTGGTCCCAAAGCTAAGATTTACGGGATGGACATCAATCCGCAATGCAAGGCGCTGGAAGAGGAAAACATCAAAATTTTCATCGGATCGCAGGCCGACAGGAAATTCCTGCAGGAGGTAAAGAGATCCATTCCCCCTGTCGACATCCTGCTCGATGACGGCGGCCATACCATGCGCCAGCAGATCATCACCTATGAGGAGATGTTCGGGCATATCAGGGAGAACGGTGTCTATTTATGTGAAGACCTGATGACCTCATACTGGCTGAAATATGGCGGAGGAGTAAAACGCAGGGGCACCTTTATTGAATACAGCAAGAACTTCATCGATTTTTTAAATGCCCACCATTCCGAGCAAAAGTCACTGCCGGTCAGCGAATTCACAAGGACCGCCGATTCAATACATTACTATGACGGCATCGTGGTGGTTGAAAAAAAGAAACGGGAAAAACCCCATGATGAAATGACAGGGGAGTGGAGCAACCCAAAAACCATTCAAAAACCTGGTTTTCTTACCCGTTCAAAAAGACAGATTCTGGCGGCTGTCAATTCAACCCTTCGCTTTTTCAGACTACCCAGCATTTTCTGGAGATAAACCTTCACCCGGGCTATGCAGCATAAAACCGACTATATCCTGGACCATTTCAAAAAGGTTTTCGGAATCGATGAACTCCCTGTTCCCGTTTCCTATGGCGCAGCCGGACAGGCGAAGGTCAGCATCCGGCAGGGAGATACTGCCTCCTTGGAAAGAGGTGAAAAATACATCCCCGAAGAGCGTCAGATCGTCTGGAAGTCATGGAAAGGCGTGAGGGTCCCCTTTTTCTTTGGCGACGATTCAGGGGAATTGATCCGCCAGTCAGGCGATCAATATTACATCACCCAGGACATCATTGCCTCGGCATTTTACCTGCTTAGCGGCTGGCAGGAGCACTTCTGCACTGAATTTGACCGTTATGGCCGATTCCCATACGGGTTAAGCCTCCAGAAAAGGCTCGGCATCACAGGGATCCCCATTGTCAACTATTATTTCGACATCCTGAAAACCGTAATGGAACAGGCTACGGGGAAACCGTTCGCACCCGTTTCGTGGAGCGGTAAGCCCTATGCCCTCTGTCTCACGCACGACATCGACTCCTGCGAGTCGGCATGGCTACAGGGCAGTCTGCATGCGCTGAAAAAGGGGAATCTTCTCACCCCATTCCAGCTTGTAGCCAAAAAACTTCTCGGCCGCGATGGCTGGTTTAATTTCA
>CAIYQH010000371.1 GCA_903928285.1 uncultured Bacteroidales bacterium | reverse complement strand
GAAAAGGGATTTGGCATAAGTGAAGTAAAAATAATAGATGTAAAAAGTTCCCTGACACAGAATGATTTTTTGATTTACACGGCTAAAAACTCACCGTTGGGGAATTATCCGAGGTACTTTTCGGAACAGGCTTCCTATTGGACAATTATGGGTGTAAACAATGATGTAAAGGAAGCCTTGTTGAACGAAGATGGAATGGTTGAAGTGGAGAAAGCCCGCTTCTCCATCGAGCCGATGATAAAAACAGGTGATTCACTTTTCAACTGGAGCAACGTGAAGGCTGTCCAATCATTAGGAGGTGCTGAATTTAAAAGCGGATTTGATTTTGTTCCGTCGGTTACCTGGCAATGCAATGATCTGAAATTTGTAACGGCGGTAACGGCAAGTGGAGAGGCAAATAAAAATTCCACGCTTGATATACACTATTCATTCATGAACAACTCGGGCATGCCAAAGGATCTTGAGTTTTATTTGCTGATCCGCCCGTACCAGGTTAATCCATACTACCAGTTTCTGAATCTTACAGGCGGCGCCGGTAAAATAAATTCTATCAAGGAAGAAGATGGCGGGTCCATCGCGGTCAATGATAAAATTGTGCTCTCTCAAAAAAAATACGATACCTTTGGGGCAGGTATCTTTGATGAAGGAAATATTGTGGATCGGCTGCACAGCAGCAAAATTCCTCAGAATAAATTCGCCGTCGATCAGAATGGCATGGCCAGTGGCGTGATGAAATATTCATTTCATTTGAATCCTGGTGAAAACCGCGACTTTTTTGTTGTTGTTCCGTTTTATGAGAACAAATCAAATGGCGGAAATCTCAGCGCTGAGAAAATCCTGGAAGAATCTGGTAAAACAACTGATTTCTGGAGAACCAAAACCGGGCATGTCAGGTTTCAGTTGCCTGAATCAGCAGACAGGATCATCCAAACCTACAGATCAAATCTCGCTTACATATTGATCAACAGGGATAATGCCGGTATTCAGCCGGGCTCACGTTCGTATGAGCGAAGCTGGATACGCGATGGCGCCCTGACTTCATCAGCCCTGATGAAATCAGGTATCATTAAGGAGGTAAAAGATTTTATTGACTGGTATACCGGTTATCAATACGAAAATGGTAAAGTTCCCTGTGTAGTTGATCACCGGGGGCCTGATCCGGTTCCCGAAAACGACAGTCACGGGGAGATGATTTATTTGATCCGCGAATATTTCAACTTCACAAAGGATACAACTTTTCTCAGGTCAAAAAATAAAAATGTACTAAAAGCGGTGGAATACATCGAATCGCTGATCGCTGAAACATCGACGGATCGTTTTAAAAACGGGAACGACAGTGTGCGGGCCTGCTATGGCCTGGTTACTGAATCGATCAGCCATGAAGGTTATTCAGCCAAACCAATGCACTCCTACTGGGATGATTTCTTTACCATGAAAGGGTTGAAAGACGCTGCGGAGATTCAACACATATTAGGGGAAACGAATAATTATGAACACATAAAAAAAGTGCGCGATACCTTTAAGGAAAACCTGTACAATTCGCTGCAGCTTGCAATGAAAACAAAAAAAATAACTTACCTGCCAGGGTGCGCCGAGCTTGGCGATTTTGATGCAACCTCCACAACGATCGCACTGACACCTTGCAATGAACTGAACAACCTCCCAAAACCCCAGGTATATAACACCTTTGATAAATACTATGAATTTTTTAAAAACAGGAGAGACGGTAAAGCCGACTGGATTAACTACACCCCTTATGAAAATCGCCTGATCGGTTCCTTTATCCTGTTAGATCAGCCTGAAAGGGCGCATGCGTTAATTGAGTTTTTCTTAAACGATCAGCGTCCGCGGGGGTGGAACCAATGGGCTGAAGTTGTCTGGAAAGATTACCGTATGCCCCGTTATATCGGGGATATGCCGCACACATGGGTTGGCAGCGATTTTATCAATGCCATACGGTCTATGTTCGTGTATGAAAACGAGTATGATCAGTCCCTTGTGCTGGGTGCCGCACTATACCAGGACTGGATCGATGCACCCCGGGGAATGTCGGTGGAAAACCTGCCGACCTATTACGGCGAGATCTCATACTCCATAAAAAAAGAGAACAATAAATATGTCGTTTCTATTTCCGGCCATGTGAAGCCTCCCGCCAACGGTATAAAAATTAAAAACTTTAATGGGTCCAGACTACCAGCCAGGGTAACCATTAATGGGGCCGACAGTACAGATTTTAACGAAAAAGAAATAGCCATCAAAGAGTTCCCTGCAGAAATAGTGATTTATTATTAGCTTTTCAATCGCCAACTACTTTTATGAAAGAACAGGTACCAGTTGCGGATAGCAGCACAAAACCAGAAGACCGGATTCGTTTTTCACAACTGGCCGCCTATGGAGCCGGGGGCATTATTCCCATCGCCTTATTCAACGTAACCGGGATACTCGTCGGGTTGATGGGCAATATCAGTTTGGGACTAAGCGCCTTCTGGCTTGGCGCTATTTTGATCGTTCCCCGTTTGTGGGATGCTCTTTCAGACCCTTTGATAGGTCACCTCTCTGACAACACCCGTACCCGCTGGGGGCGCCGCCGCCCCTATTTGCTGATAGGCGGAATTGCCGTTGCTGTTTTTTTTGTCGTCATATGGTGGATCCCCAAAGGCGATATGATTCGTACCTGGTTCCCCTCTGAATCGGGCTTCCAATGGTTTCAACTTTCATATATTCTTTTTTCACTGCTGCTGTTTTTTACAGCCGTTAATCTTTTTGAGATACCTCATGGCGCCCTTGGTATGGAAATGACCACCGATTACCATGAACGCACCCGTCTTTTCAGCGCCAAAAGTTTTGTCGGCAATCTTTTCGCCATGAGCACCCCCTGGCTTTTTGCCCTCGCCAGTATGCGGATTTTCAAAGGTCCGGGAGGAAATGAAGTAGATGGTATGCGGTATGTCTCCTTAATGATCGCAGCTTTCTTCATCCCGCTTTCTTTCTGGTGGTTTTTCAAATTACGTGAACCGGGATTTGTAAAAGCTGCCACGCATGAAAAAACACCCTTCTGGAAAGACATGAAGCACACGGCCACCAACCGGAACTTCATCATGCTGACTTTGACTATTTTCACGCTGGCCATGGGCTTTAACTTTGTCCAACTGCTGGGGTCGTACATTCCTATTTTTTATGTTTTTGGGGGTGACAAAGTCGCAGGGGCCTATATGCTCGGAATTAACGGCACCATCTGGGCCATCACCGGGGTGCTTGCAGTATTCCCCCTCAACTGGATCAGCCCGAAACTGGGTAAACGGAATACCCTTACCATTGCTATTTCACTTATGTGCCTGGCACAACTTTCCAAGATTGTATGCTACAATCCCTCACATCCCTATTTAATCATCATTCCCACTGTTATGCTTTCTGCCGGCATGCTTTTTTTCTTTACGCTGGGATCTTCCATGGTGGGCGATATCTGTGACGAGGATGAATTAAAGACCGGTTACCGCACAGAGGGGAGTTATTACTCTGTGTTCTGGTGGTTCATTAAGATGGGTTCCGCTCTGGCCAGTTTTGTTGCAGGCGCGCTGATTGTATTTACCATGTTTGACGAAACACAGGTCACAAAAGTGGACAAAATACAGGGGAGTATCAGGGAGATGCGCACCACGGTTCAATTCTGGAAGGGCTACCACGGCATCGCCAGTGCGAACAAGGAGTGGACGGAAAACACCAGGAGTCAAAGTTCTGAAGCAATCAGGGAGGCAAAAGAATATGTGACCTACCTGGAGAAAGAATCATTAAAAAAACAGGACGAGATCAACCTGAGCCTTCCTGAATATCCGGCACTGAAGAAAAACGCACTTTCAAACGCGTTATCTGCGACCAAAACCAACATAAATGCACTGGAACAGTTGCAATTGCGTCTTGAAAAATCAACATCCCATCCCCAGGCCTCAGGAATCGATACCATTATTAAAGAAGCGATCCCGCTGATCCTTCAAACAAAGATCGTAAAAGCCAGGATAAACTCCTTTGAGCTCATGTCGCGATTGGAAGCTAAGTCTGCAGAAACCAAGAACAGCAAGGCGCATTATCAAAAGATCATCCTGGAAGTAACAGGAGTAAATAACCGGCTTGCAAACCTGAAAACAACATTACCACCTGATCTGCTGGATAAGGAACTCAGCGCCATCGAGAGCAGCATTATGCCGCTGACACAGCAGACCCCATATACCCTGCTGATGATGCGCGTAGTTGAAATCGGACTGCCCATCCTGCTTAGCATATTCTCCATCTTCTTTGTCCTGCGGTATTCCCTGACTGAGAAAAGAAGTCATGAAATTAAAGACCTGCTCAAACAAAGAAGCATGGCGCGTAACGAAAACCCGGACAATTGACAAATGACAAATGAAATTCAGTATTCAGGAAGATAATTTTCATTTCAACGGCAACAAAGTGTTTCTCAATTCGGGAGAGATCCATTACTTCAGGATTAAACGCGAATTGTGGGACAAGCACCTGGAAGCAGCGAAAGAGGCTGGCTTGACAACTGTCAGCACCTATGTACCATGGGCATGGCACGAACCGGAAGAGTCTGTGTTTGATTTTGATGGTTCAAGATGTCCCGAACGCGACCTGGAGGGTTGGCTACAGCGCTGCCAGGCTCTTGGATTAACCTGCATCGTAAAACCGGGACCCTTTATCCTGGCAGAATTCCGGGGAGCGGGATTGCCGGACTGGTTTTTGGAGCAGTACCGTGACAAAGTCAGGATGCGCAACCCCGCCGGCGGGATCATTCAAAGCGACGGAGTCAGCCTGTTTAATCCGAAGTTCCTGGAAAAGGTAACCCTATGGTATGACCAGGTCATGCCCTTCATCAGTGAACGCGAATTATCTGCGGGCGGCCCTGTAATCATGATGCAGATTTGCAATGAGATCGGTGTGTTTTCATGGCTGACCCACGAGGCAGATTACGGGAATGCAGTGAAGGATCGTTTTATTTCCTATGTGTCGGATAAATTTGCAAGTATTAAGGAGGTGAATAGTTTGTGGGGCACAGATTACAAGGATTTTGCCCAGGTGGAACTTCCTCCCGGCAGCAAAATTCCCTATGCCTCAAAGGGTGATCGCGGCCGTGATTATGAATGGCATTGTTTCTGGAGAACCTGCTATGGCGACTATCTGAGGATGCTGACCCGCATGGCCAGGGAGCAAGGAGTACATGTTCCTTTATATCATAATCTTCCTGGCTGGATCTATGGCAACGGGTATGAATTTCCTGTCAATATCACCATGTATGAGGATTTGTTCGATCAGAAGAGCGAGATCATTTTCGGTGTCGATCACATTCCCGAATTTGTATCATACCGCAATATGCATGATGACCGGATCATCAATGATATTACATTTGCCATGCAGGGGAACAAACCCTTGTTTGCTGCCGAGTTACAATGCGGTTCGCGTGAATATCACGTGGTTCCGAATCCGCGTGAGATGGAACTCTTCTACAAGGCGAGCATTGCCAACGGACTGACCGGTTGGAACTATTATATGTTCTCGCAGGGACGCAACCCGGCCCGCAAAGGGTATTCCGGAGGGACTTTTTACTGGTTCAATCCGCTCACGGCCGAAGGTGACCGCACCCGTGCCTACCCGTTGATTAAAAGAATGAGTAAGTTAATAAAAACCTCCGAAAGCCTTATCGTGGAGGCAAAAAGAAAAGCTGAAGTTTGTGTGCTTTTCTATCCTTCCTATTATGCAACAGAGCTTGAAAGACCTTTTAACGAAGCTGGCGAACTTCAGTTCGCGGCTTCAGCGATCCGCCGGCCTGCCTATTTCGACGGGTTGCTGAAAGTGCTGCAGGTGCTTAATATTGACTATGATATGGTTGATCTTAAAAAGGCCTCCCCAGATACTTTGCTTAAATACAAACAGGTATGGGTTTTCAGCACGGACGAGATGAATGCCAGGGACCAGCAGACCATTGTTGATTATACCAAAGCCGGGGGCAACAGTGTTCTATTCCCTTATCTTCCCGACCGTGAGATGTCGCAGCAATCCTGTACCATCATTCGCGATGCGCTGTCAATATCACCCTCCGGAAGAGAAACCATCGATTCGCCACTGATCGACCTATACGACCTGAAAGATATCAAGTGTGCGAATCCACAGATCATCTATTCTGAAGAATCGCTCAAGGGCGCAGAAGTCATTGCCAGGACTTTGAAAGGATCGGCCTGCGGATTTACAAAAACACTCGGAAAAGGATCCATGGTTCACCTGGGAACATGGATGGGTTTCGACACGGAAGGACATAAACCGGCATATGAAGCAATTCTGAAATAATCCGGTGCGCAGCTGCGTCAGGCATCAACGGACAGTGATTATATTGCCCTAAGAGAACGATTCACACCTGACCATTCGGCAGTTCTTTTCATCGGGAACTACTACAATGAAGAACAGTCCGGCAAGGTGAAATATACACATCCGGAAAGTGGCGAAACCATCACCATTCCTTACAGCCGGGATAAGATATTATGGCCTGCCCTATATGGTGTTTTGACCCCCGTTTGCCTGGAAATTGCTGAAGGGTTAAAGGTTCTGCACAGCACATCTGATATTCTCCATGTTGCGGAGATCGACGGTCAGCTTGAGATTACCCTGTTTGGAGATCGTGACCTGGCCGGCGAGATCGTTTTTGAGGGCACGAATGTTCATCGTATCCATTCCGCAACAATGGAGGGTGAATCTGTAGATATGATTCGTGGCGAAAAGCGCATAGCATTCAATTACAGCCACAAGCACCAGGAAGAAACTGTTTTTATAATTAAAAAATGAAGATAAGAAATTCACATGGATTATCTTTTGATTTCCTTGAAAACGGCTCTGTCAGGAGCATTGAAGTTAATCCGATCCTGATAAGCCTCACAGCGGCTACCCCTTTTTCAACATCAGGGGCCAACCTTTTTTTGAGGAAAAGAACAACCTCAATAGAATACAAAGCGCTTCTGGGTCCGCAAAGTAACAGTTCATTTGCTGCAAGCGATGATATGTTTTTGGTCAAAGGCACCTGGTCCGGCATAGATTATTCATGTATGTTGCGACTTTCAAAAAAAAGTTCAAGCTGGAAATGGCAAATTGATATGACCAACATATCTGATGAAGCCGTTGAACTTGACCTGGTATATCTGCAGGATGCCGGGCTTAAGACCCTCTCTGATGGATTAATCAACGAATACTATGTAAGTCAGTATCTTGAACGGCGTATTCTTGAAGATAAAGTCTTTGGTTCTGTCATATGCTGCCGTCAGAATATGAAGGAGTCGGGTGGTCATCCATGGCTGATGATGGCATGTGAAAACAGGGCCATTGCGGCAAGTACTGATGGCATGCAGTTTTTTGGAACATCTTACAGGGAAACAGGGATTCCGGAAGGTCTGCTTTTACATAGTATGGGAGGCGAATATTCCGGCGAATCGTCTTTTCTTTCGTTGCAGGAAAAACCATTTATCCTGGCCGCCGGGGATCACCATAAAAGCGGGTTCATAGCGTCCTGCCTGCCAGACCATCCGTTGGCAACCTCAGAAGATGATTTGAACCAATTGGAGGGTCTTATGCGTGAATTTGACAATGACGGTCCAATTCAAAATTTCAATGGATTTATTACTCCGGAAAGAAACGTATTCAACACTTCTGCTTTTTTGCCGGTTGACGATTTGACCGCACAGGAACTTGACAGGTTTTTTGATAAAGAGCGGCGTCACCCTGAAGAGGAAGATGGCAGGTTGCTGTCATTCTTCTGCAAACAAAACAGCCATGTTGTTTTGCGGACGAAAGAGATCATGGTTGACCGTGCGCATGCAAATATCATGCAGGCAAAAGCAGGATATGCCCCGGATGAAAATATTGTATCGACCACCTCCTATGCATTTGGGGTTTTCAATTCCCATCTTTCGCAAGGCAATACCAATTTTAATATCCTGCTTTCAATTTGTTCCAGCCAGTTTAACCTTGCACCCGAAACAGGACAAAGGATCTTTGTTGAGATGAATGGCCGGCGTTATTTGCTGGGGATTCCTTCTGCTTTCGAGATCGGCTTGAATCATTGCCGCTGGATCTATAAAACGGACGGTCATTGTTTCCAGGTGCGCAGCTGGACCTCTAAAACAGCTCCGTTGGTTAATATGGATTTCCAAGTCATCAATGGTCCTCCCATAAAATTGTTAATTACGCATCAGTTTGATGATGCGAACGGCTGGACGATCAGCCCGGGGAAAACAAGCGGGGAATATGTAGCGAAACCAAAATCAGGCAGTTTGATCGCCGGTAAATTCCCGCAGGCCCAGTTCAGGATTAGGGTGAATAGTGTGAGTGCCGGTTATAAAGCATCCGGTGATGAAGCGCTGTATGGCGATCAAAAAAATCACGGTGGTTCTTTTTTAGTGTTCGATCTGCAGGAAACAGTAGAATTCTGTATGAGTTTTATCGGGGAGGTATGTTCCTCTGCCAGCATATCCAAAATTGGAAACACAGATGATCAGTGGTTTGCAGATTACACGGATGCCCAGTCTGTATGGCAGGACCTAAGCTTAAAACTGTCGCTGAAGGGAGACCAGAAAGACATTGCAGCCCTTCAGGAAATCCTGCCATGGTATGGCATGAATGCACTTGTCCATTTCCTGACACCCTACGGCCTGGAACAATTTAGCGGAGCTGCCTGGGGAACCCGCGACATTGCCCAGGGACCCTTCGACTTATTATTGTGTATGGAAAAATATGATGAAGCCAGGCAGGTCTTGCGCATCATATTCGCTAATCAGAATCAGGATGGTGGTTGGCCTCAATGGTGGATGTTTGACAGTTACTCAGATGTTAGGGCAAACAGCGCCCACGGAGATGTGATTTACTGGTGCATCATTGCTCTGAGCAACTATTTTAAAATCACCGGAGATCTGAAACTCCTCGACGAGACGTTGCCTTATTACCATGACAAACGTAACTCCGATGCTGAGAAAACGACACTCAGCGAACATGTTGAAAGGCTGATCCGGAAGATCGTTGGTTCATTTATTCCAGGCACTTCATTGGTGCCATTTGGCGGTGGCGACTGGAACGATTCCCTGCAGCCGGTAAGCAGGGATCTTGCACAACGCATGATCTCGAGCTGGACCGTTGAGATGAATTACCAGGCTTTTATGCAATATAAAGCGGTGTACGAACAGACCGGTAATAAAGGAAAAGCGCAAGAACTGGCAGAAATCTGCGAGCAGATCAAAGCAGATTTTAATGAATACCTTGTCAGGGAGGATGTCGTTGCAGGATATGGCCTGGTTGAAGAAGACCACACGATCAGTTTGCTGCTTCATCCAGGGGATGAGAAAACCAATATACAGTATAGCATTTTGCCGATGAACCGGGGTATTATCAGTGGGATTTTTACAAAAGAACAGGCTCATCACCACCAGGATCTTATTGAACAATACCTCAAAGGACCTGACGGCGCCCGTTTGATGAACCGTCCGCTCAAATACAAAGGCGGTATTCAAACACTGTTCCAGAGAGCCGAAAGCAGTACGTTTTTTGGACGCGAAATTGGCATCATGTATGTACACGAACACATCCGTTATGCAGAATCACTTTCCCTGACGGGAAAGGCCGATGCCTTTGTGAAAGCGCTTCGCCAGGCGAATCCGGTGGCTTACAGGGACATTGTGTCATGCGGTGATGTTCGACAGTCGAATTGCTATTACAGCAGTTCTGATGTCATTTTCAGGAATCGTTATGAAGCGGATGAACGATACGAAGAAATAAAAACAGGAAAATTTCCGCTCAGGGGCGGATGGCGGGTCTATTCCAGCGGGCCGGGCATTTATATTGGCCTGGTTGTTTCACGATTGCTGGGTTTACGGCGTGAATCTGGAAATATCATTGTCGATCCTGTCATGCCTATTACCTTCAATGGTTTTTCTGCTTCGATGGAATTCCTGGGCCATCCGGTCACATTCATATATTCCATCAGGGAAAATTGTTGCAGCCCCAGGACGATTCATATCAATGGGAAACCTGTTACGTTCATCTGTGAAGAGAATAAGTATCGCCCGGGCGGGGCGGTCATTCCAACCGATCATTTTCTGGCCATGCTGAATGAGCAGGATAATACTGTCGAGATACAGTTGTAGCATTGATGAAGGATTACATGGCAGCTTAATTATCTGTTGATGCCATGGTTGAGGGCATACCTCACCAATTCTGCATTCGAGGACCAATGCATTTTTTTTAAAATGTTATATCGGTGGTTGCTGACTGTGTTTTTGCTTACTGAAAGGTTTTTAGCAATGGTGACTCTGTTCAAACCTAATGCCATCATATACATTACCTGGAATTCCCTGTCGGTAAGCAATTCTACAGATTCCTTTCCGGTTTCTTCCGGATTTGTGAACATTTCAGACATCCGTTCCATCTGATGAAGCGTGAAATGTTTTTTCCCTGACAGAACTTTACGCAGTACTTCAACCAATTCATCCGGGTGACTTCTTTTATTGATAAAAGCCGATGCACCATTTTTCATAAACCGGATGGTTAACTGTTCATCCAGGCAGGCAGTGTAAATGACAACTGGTAAAGCTTTGTTCCTTTGTTTTGTTTCTATCAGCACATCCAGGGAATCTTTTCCGGGTAAAAACAATTCAAGTATTACAAGATCAAATGATTGTTCTTCAAGTAATTCAAACAATTCAGCCGGATTGGAGGCCTGGGCGGAAATGCATAAATCGGAAGTTTGTTCTAAAAGGAACTTTAAACCCATCCTTACGATTGGCTGGTCGTCGGCAACAATAATACGTTTTCGGTTTCCGTCGGTCATCCGTAAAGTTAAGCCTCAAAAATAGACTTTTCACGTTACGCGCTGATTAAAAAATTGTTAAGAAATCGTTACTATCAGGTTAATAATGATGCCCTTTATTAACGATTTATTAAATTTTCCAGTGCTGACTCCTGCTATCTTAATCAACACCTGTCGATTGCCTTTTCTGATAACCGGAAAAGCATAATCACTATTCCTTCCAGGGTAAAAGTACTATTGCCCGCATATTAATTCCTGTCTAAAATTGCAGAACTAATAAACAACTATGGTCAATTTAGGTAAAGATCTGATTTTCACATTTCTTGTTATAATATTCACAGTCGGCTCATCATTTGCCGGTGATATAAAGGGAAAAGTGGTTGATTCAAGGACAGGAGAACCAGTCCTCGGAGCCACTATACTCATTAAGGAACTGGGAAAAGGCACTTCCACGGGATCGGATGGTATGTATCGTTTAAAGAACATAGAGAAGGGCAAATATAAACTGGTTTGCAGTTATGTTGGTTATTCCAATGATGAACACATCATTACGGTAGGTTCCGGTGATGCGGTAATTGAAGTCAACTGCAAACTGATGCCAAAACAAGAGAACCTTAACGAGTTTAATGTAGTTGGAACCAGAATCCAAAATACGGAGAACAGTGCACGTCAATCCGAGAAAAATGCAATCCAGGTCCTTAATATCATAACCGCTGAAAAGATTGAAACATTACCCGATCAGAATGTAGCAGATGTAATGCAGCGTGTTTCGGGCGTGTCGATGACAAAAAACAGTTTTGGCAGCAATTCACAATTAATTTTAAGAGGTATGCCCACGAGGTATAACACAGCCTTTATTGATGGCGCGTTAATGCCAAGCACCAGTTCTTCCGGTCGGTCAGTGAACCTGGATATCATTAGTTCTGAATTGGTGGGGCGGATTGAGGTGATAAAAGCATTAACCCCCGATTTAGAAGCGGAT
>CAIYQH010000370.1 GCA_903928285.1 uncultured Bacteroidales bacterium | reverse complement strand
TGGGATAACAAAGTTTGCCTCCAATTCCGTAAGTCATTCCATAGGAGATTTTTGACATCGGACGGTCGAAGGTCAGGATCAGCGCATTGGTGGTGGGATCCACCTCCCTGCTGTTGTTTTTGACGGAGAAATTGATGATCCGGGGCCTGTTTCGCTCTGTTTCCCTCAACACCTTGTCCGGCGCCAGCCCTTTCTGCAACGATATTATCTCCGGCATGAAGCTGTCGAAGGCCGGATATCGGTCGCGCGAGGCTTCATACCTGCCGAGGGCATCGGTGAGCTCCTGGATCCAGAGGAATCCCGAAGCCTGCTCCGCCCTGATCAGCTGGTTGATCCTTGCCGGTTTTACACCATGATCCCTGTAATAGGCTATGACACAAGCCCTGACCAGTATCTCATCGATCATGGTCTGGGCATCGCCATAGGCCTGCTTCTCCATGTTTTCTTTCACCAGTTTGTAAAATTTGCCGGCAACGGTCTTCAGTTCGGGAAAATATTTGGTCCCGGATGGGTTGCAAAAGGAATGACAAAATTCATGAACAATGGTTTTCTGAATTTTGGCATCATAAACCGGGAATCCCAGGCTGTCGGTCGCCCGGGAGCCCATAATTGAATACACATCCTCATTTCCGTCGTCAAACATGATCCTCTGACCGTAATTTTCCCCGCCATTGCAGAGGCTGATCAACAGATTGAAGGTCCCTGCCGGTTTAGATCCAAAAAATTTCTCATACCATGCCAGGTCAACGGTGTTCGCAATTTTGGAAAAACGTGTTTCTGCCACGACGAATAATGCCTTTTTGCTAAGGAAAAAAGTATGAAAATCAGACTTCCGGTAAAAGTCGTTTAACAGTAAAACAAATTTGTCGCCGGTATGTCCCCATCGTTTGTCAATGCTACCCTGGCGAGTACCGCGTTTTAACCCAACGGTTCCCTTGTCAATTTCGAGGTGAACTGCCATCGACATCACAGCATCATAGGCGACAAAATGAAATATACGGAGTTTCCTGGCAAAACTGACCACGGGATCGTTCTGATAGGGTTTGAACCAGAGGTCAATTGAATCGGAATACCTTTTGATATCCTGGTTCATATATTCTTTGGATCCTGCAAGCCTGAAAACGATACTCATCAGCTCGGTCCTTTCATCCACAACAGGCTTCAGAACCAGGTTCTGAGACCAGCCTGCAGTGGAAACCATGCCGATAAAAACGGCAAAAAAGAGTCTTTCCATCTGACGGGATCTGCCTGCTTGTAATTTAGGATGAAGCGCTTCAGTCAATTTTTCTTTTATAAAATTCCCGGTTCCTGTAAATGTATATCTTGTTTGCCTTGTTTACAGGGTTCATCAGGTGCATGAGTTTATCAACAAAACCAGGTTCAATGGTAGTTTCGTAGACCAGCAAAGGGTAACAGTTTTGGGCTGCGGCAATGCGGCGCTCCAGGTTCCGGTCGCCCGTAAACAGGAAAAACTGCGGGTGATAGTATCTCGGACCTGCTGCAATGGCTGTAACCCGCTGGAATACGGTGGTGTCATCCCGGTGTTTATCGGGATACCGGGGCCATTTACCCGAGTAAAACAGGGGTAGCAACGGGACATTTCCATCCTCATCAGCCGATACAATATTAAAAAGATAGGGATATTTTGAAAGGTAATACATTGATTCTGCCTGGGCGCGTTTGGAATACATGAAGGTAAGTCCCGACAGCAGTAAAAGGTTGATGATCCAGAAAAACACCCAGCAGCCATACAGCAATCGTGTTCGCCGGAGCCAGAATTCCGAAGTCACCATATACCGGTAATAGCTCATTGAGCCAATCATAATGAAAAAGGGAATAAAGGGAAGGATAAACCGCTCCTGTTTATTTGGGAAGGCGGAATGAAAGATAAAAAAAAGCGCAGCAGGCAGGAAAACCGGGAGGTATCGCTTCCAGCCCCGGATGAAACCATAAAAGAAGAAAAGGCTGATGGGGGGCAGGAGTATTCCGCCTACTGTGAGAAAATAATTATACCATGGCAGGTTGAAATAGGAATTCCGGTCGGTGATGTTAACCCGGATGTAGCCTACAAATTCGGCAAAGGGATATCCCCAGATCATCAGGTCGATC
>CAIYQH010000369.1 GCA_903928285.1 uncultured Bacteroidales bacterium | reverse complement strand
TCGTACATGTATATCGGTCCGCAGGGCATTGTTCATGGCACTACCATCACCATCCTGAATGCCGCCCGCAAGGTCACTGCCGACGCTATCAGGGGTACCGTATTTGTCACCTCAGGACTTGGAGGCATGTCGGGCGCACAAGCCAAAGCTGCCGTTATTGCTGGCGCCATCGGTGTCATTGCCGAAATCAACCCGGCTGTTGTGAAGAAACGTCACGAACAGGGCTGGGTGGACGAGGTCTTTACCGAATTAAGTGATCTGGTAGGCCGTTTGATGCATGCGGTCTGTAACAAGGAGGCTGTATCCCTTGCCTATCAGGGGAATATTGTTGATTTGTGGGAATATCTTGCCGAACACAAACTGCAGGTTGAACTGGGCTCGGATCAAACCTCCCTGCACAATCCATGGTCGGGTGGCTATTATCCGGCAGGCCTGAGTTTTGAAGAATCGAATGTGCTTATGGTAAAAGACCCTGCGAAATTCCGCGAGGCTGTTCAGGAATCGCTGCGCCGGCAGGTTGCCGCCATCAACAGGATGAGTGAAAACGGTATGTATTTCTGGGATTACGGCAATGCCTTTCTTTTGGAGGCATCGCGTGCGGGGGCAGCGGTGATGAAGACCGATGGCACCTTTATCTATCCCTCTTATGTTCAGGATATCATGGGACCCCTGTTCTTCGATTATGGATTCGGGCCTTTCCGCTGGGTATGTACATCGGGCAAACCGGAGGACCTGGCAGTTACCGATCAGATCGCAGCATCGGTGCTGGAAGAGATTGCCCCGACCTCGCCAAAGGAGATAGAGATGCAGATGCGCGACAATATTCACTGGATCAGGGAAGCGGGTAAAAACAAACTGGTGGTTGGTTCACAGGCAAGGATACTGTATGCAGATTGTGAAGGCAGGACCAGGATTGCAGCGGCATTCAACAAGGCAGTCGGCGATGGACGCATTTCAGCGCCTGTTGTTATTGGCAGGGATCACCATGATGTATCGGGAACCGATTCGCCCTACAGGGAAACTTCCAACATCTACGACGGTTCCGGTTTTACGGCCGACATGGCAATTCAGAATGTAATCGGCGATAGTTTCAGGGGGGCCTCCTGGGTATCCATCCACAATGGCGGCGGCGTTGGCTGGGGGGAGGTGATCAATGGGGGCTTCGGGATGCTGCTTGACGGCACTGCCGACGCTGACCGGCGCCTGCATCTCATGCTTCACTGGGATGTAAACAACGGAATTGCGCGTCGTGCCTGGGCACGTAACAACGAAGCCATGGTTTCGGTCAAACGGGCCATGCAGGCTGAACCCAAACTGAAGGTGACCCTGCCAAACCTGGTGGATGATTCGCTGCTGAATAAACTTTTCTAAGGTTAGAAAGTCTTTGAGATAAGTTCCTGGGTTTTAAGATCTGTGGAATCAACAGGGTTTACCACCTCCTGCCGGATTACTCCATACTTGTAATTCAGCCACAACCAGGCAATCCTCCTGATTCGGCTGGCTCCGACACCTACCGGCTCTGTGTACTTGAAACGTCGGCAAAGGAAACTGCCGGCCGGAGTTGTTACGGTCAGGTTTGTATCCACCAGGGTCACCGTAGTGGTGTCGTTGTAAACAATGGTGCTGTAAACTACCCCAGCCTTTGCATTTACAGGAAAGGTAAAGGGATGCAGGCCCAGCGTTGAATCGTTGTTAATGGTGAATTCAGCCGGCGATACATTCCATTTGAAAGGCAGGAGGGGCCATGACAACCCGCAGGTTTGGGAGCTAGACCCGTCAACCTGGTAAAAGGAAGGATTGATCATGATCTGCCTGGTAACCTGGCAGGTATCGCCTCTTTTTAGCAAAGTTTTGTAGGTCCATGAATTGGTTGCTTTTCCAAAATAGTTGTAAGGAAGGGAGTCGGCAGGTACCTGTGCTTTAACCAGAGTGCCGTTCCATTCAATATATTCGCTCCCGAACGGGCCGCATTCATTCCCGGAAATCCGGATATTAATCTTGGCATCTTCCGCAAATATTGCATAACCGCTCAGATTCCAGGCCTGGCAGGTGGAATTTTCAGGATCGTTGCATACTACCCTGAAATAGAGCGTACCGTTCAGAACCTGAAACTCGTGAAAAACAAGGGATTGATTCATGAAGATGATGCCATCAAGGTAATCAGTCGATATCCGGTAAAACATGACATCGCTGTTCACTTTTACCAGTTTGTTGTTTTTAAAGGTTGTCATAACCCCCTGCCAGGTCCCGATAAAATCACTGGCCCCTTTTGACATCGGATCGAACCCTGTTTTCTTTTTGCATCCTGAAAAAGAAAACAGGGAGGCTGTTAAAACCATAATAAGGATATACCTTGTCATACAGAGATAATTGTTTAATGTTTGGGAATATGAAAGAAAAAGGTAATCAGTCAAAAAAAGAATAGGCGTATTTAAGAACATAATGACGGCTAATGGTTTGCCCGCGTCCATCGACAAAAACCTCCACTTCATCAGCACGGCCATCGTCGTCGTAAGTCCTGGTAACGGTCATATAAACATCACCATTGTCATCCACCTCCTCTTCGCTTATTATCTGGTCTTTTTCATTTTGGGTAATGCGTGTCTGATTCGTCTGAACAGCACTTTCATCTTCAACAGAGATCAACTCACCCTCACCATCCATGACTTCGTGTTTGACCAGGGTGCCATTATCCCATTCAAAGGTCTCAACCTGGTCGATTTCCCCCTCATCCGACATCGTCGTCTTTTTAACAAGTTGGTTGGTCGCATCATATTCAAACGTGATGGTGTCAACCGATCCGTCCTGGTAATTCTTGAATGCACGTATGATCTGACCTGAGTCATTCCGTTCAAAGATTTTTTCTTCGGCAAGATCATTTTCCTCCGGGTAATAGGACTCACGTATCAGATTTCCTGCAGGGTCATAACCATAAACAATCATCTCTTCAAAATCACCGTGATGATTGTATTTCAACTCCTTAAGCAAATTGCCTTCAGGGGAAAATTCAGTAAAGTGATGCGCATGACCATTGATGTCCAACGACTCATCGGTTACATTCCGGATGATATAATCAAATTGTGTTATGCTTATACTCTTGATTTTCTGCCCCATTCAAGTTGTCGGTTGGTGAAAATTTGGCATAAATTTAGTGCAATTCTTCTAAACTTTCACCTTAAAGCCCTGATAAATGTAAAAAATTAACACTTGTTGATCGATCAGGTAGTTTGTTATCCCAGCTTCTTCAAAAAAGTTATCACCGTTTTATTAAACAGCGCAACCATTTGAGATTCCCGATTGTCATTAATATTTTCAATATTCAGGTTCAAAAAAGTTATTAACAATGCACCTACTTTTTCATTTTGGCCGGATTAAGTATTATAAAGAACGCGTATGATTCTCAGCTATTCCGATAAGAGCCTGATCAATGGTCTGCGCCATAAAGACACCGCCAGTATAACCTATATGTACAAGGTTTATTGTCCGCTTGTAAGTCGCCTGGTGAGTATCAATTCAGGTTGTGATCAGGATATGGAAGATCTTTTCCAGGATGCGATAATCATATTGTATAAACGAACGATGGAGGAACACTTTAAACTGACGTGCAGTTTGAAAACCTATTTTCTTGCCATCTGTAGATTTTTGTGGTTGCAACGATTGGAACGGAATTCCAGGTTACATTACTCCGAGGATCTGCAGGCCGATGAACCCTGGGCTACCTATTTTATTGAAGACCTGGCTCTTACTGACGTGGAACTGGAGCAAAGACGGTTGTTTTATAAAAATCTCCTGACCTTGCCCATAGATTGTCAGCGGCTGATAAAATTGTATTGCCTGAAAATCCCCTACAAGGAGATCGCCAGGATGCTTAAGATTAAGGACGAAGTTTCTGTGAAAACGCGCAAATATTCATGCAAGAGTATGTTACGGAAAAAAATAATGAAAGATCCTGAATTCAAAAAATATTTACAATATGAAGGACTATGTAATGACCAGCGATTGGATTGATCGCTACAACGAACGCGGGCTTACCGCAGTTCAGAAAAAGCGTTTTCAAAAGAAGATGCACGATGATCCGCTGCTTCGGGAGGAGGTGTTGCTGGACGCAAAAATTAACCAGCTCCTGGGAGATGAGGATGTTTTGGAACTGATGGACAAGGTCCGATATGTTACTGCAAAGGCCCGACAGCGGTCGCGGTTGAAAAAACGCCTGTTGATTGCCGCTTCGGTGGTTTGCCTGTTGGCAACGGGCGCGATTTTCTACCTGCTTGAAATGGGTCCCGGAGCGCCTGTCGCAACGATGGAGAAGCACGTCATTGCACCGGTAAACCAGGGCAGTCAAAGGGCCTTTTCGGGGAATAATTCCGGTGAAAATGGGCCGGATCAGTATCAGACTGTAACCACACCCAATGATATGCAAAAGAGGCCATTGCTGGCGGCGAACTACAAGCCGCTGGCTGAATTTGAGCTGCTTGCCGGATCTGTGACGCGTTCAACACAGTTAAAGCTGGTTGAACCGGCCATGAACCTGTCGGCCAGCATGGGGGTGGCTGTCAGGTTTAAATGGATTGCGCCTGGCAACCAAAACCGGATTACCATTGTGCTGAT
>CAIYQH010000368.1 GCA_903928285.1 uncultured Bacteroidales bacterium | reverse complement strand
GTATCGGAGGGGATTGACGTGTAGACAAGGTTGTCTTCGTCATCATACATATTCACCTCATCGATACCGGTCATTGTATTGATAAGATCAAGGGTATATTGCAAGGTGCTTTTATCATTCTCAAGCATCGACCTGTAGAGCGATCCTTCAACGATGGAGCCGATATTATTTCCGCTCTGGCGGATAACAGTGTTCAGGTATTCTTCGTTGACCGACCTGAAAATAAGGCTGAAGGAGACAAAAAGGAACACACTTAACATGGTGATGATAAAAACCACTCTGCCATAGATCGAGGACCGGAATTTAACATATTTTGAAAAAATCCGGTTTCCGGCGCCATTATGTTTTGCCGGTTTATGAAAGATTATCATGCTATTATGAATTATCGAATTGGAGGAAAGGAAAATGGCAGCAGGTTATAATTCACTGCAAAGTACAAAAAAACCGGTGATGATTTACCGGTTTTTTTGTCTTGAATGATTATTTTTTCTGGCTGCCCCACAGCACCGTTCAGGGGGTTAAAAATTGGTTCTGGAAATCCTGCCATATTTCCGCGGGCAGCGTTGCCAGCGCATGGTCGGCTAATTCACCGCCATCCTGCAGGATAACCTGCGGGCTGTCAGGTGAATACTTATGCATGGTCGTGGCAAGGAAATCTTTAAACCGATTTAATTCCGTTGCTGACCAGAGGGTTGCCTCTTCTGCAACGACACAGTAGGTGGTTTCGGCAATCCAGTTTGCCGGTTTGATTTTATAGATCCATCCCCTGCCGTATGGATCCTCATTCAGTAACCCGGGATGATCGCCGAGGGTTGGATTGATTTGGAGTATTTTTCCCGAAATAGGTGAATCAATCCTGAGAAGCTTCCCACGGTGGCCAATTTCGGCAATGGGATCGCCTCTCCGGATGGTTTCCCCCGGTTTTTTCAGGGCGGAGAGATTTACCTCTCCCGTAAGGTGTACCAACAGGTCATCCAGCCCCAGACTGGCGGAACCTGATTTTTCAAGATGGGTCCACGTATGATTTTTATTGAACAGCAAACCCTGCGGGATCCTTAAGGAGCCGGCCGAAAGGAATTCCAGCGCCTGTTTCAGCTGGGTGGTTACCTTCGCCTGCCGGTTAAGCATAACGGCAAAGGGGATCAGCAATACCAGGAAGGCAATGATGACCAGATATTCAATTCCTTTGGTAGCAAAAATGTCAGAATAACTAAATCCGTCCATGGTTCTTTATTATTAAAATGCCGGTTGCGTTATTGGTTTTCAGATACCCAGGCAGGCGATTCCCGTAAAACCGGCATACGGTTAATAACCCATCTGAATATCCATATTTCCGTAAAAATCACGGCAAGGGTAACCACGAATTCCATCCATGACGGGACATACCGCACCGTCATATCCCACCGGAATCCGATAACCGTCACGTTCAGCCTGTTGAGGATAACCCCGGCCATGGTCAGGATCGCCGCGACCCTGATCAGCAAAAGGTTATTCGTACGGTAGCTGTAAAAAAACAACATCATGGGCAGCAGGACGAACCCGACCATTTCAAGCAAAAACCAGTATCCCATAGCGGTGTTCAGCAGGTTCCAGTGCTGTCCGTGAATAAAGACGAGCATCTGCAGAAAAAAGTAGGCAAACATGGTGCCCGCGCATATTTTGGCCAGGCCGTGGATGATACCCCTCTGCGCCTTGTGGTTTTTTTCGCTCAGGTGACTGAAAAATACGCGGTGGCTGATGGAACCCTCGAAGATCACCATGGAAAGCCCGGCAAAAATGCTGGAAACAAAAAACATGACCGGGATGAACTCCGAATACCACAGCGGGTGGATTTTTTCCTTTGCCATCAGGTACAGGGCGCCCAGTCCCGACTGGTGCAGGGTCGAAAGGGTAATCCCGAAAATAACGGCGGCGATGGTCATCGAGGAGAGAATTTTACGGGCACGCCGGGCCCCCATCCATTCTGCGATCACTGGTGAAAATTCAATCAGCTGGGCAAACATATATAACAGGAAATGCCATGCTACCAGGAACAAAACGGAACTCGTACCGAAGCTGTTGCCGATCACAGGGTTGATCACGTGCCATGGCCGGCCAAGATCGAGGAGCAGGGCCCCGGCATAGAAAACATAGGCAAGAAAGCCGTTCAGCACGGTAATCCTGACGATGGAGTGGTATTTGTGCATGTTCAGGATGTACACCATAAAGGTGATCACATACGCGCCACCGGCAAAGGCAACGCCGGTTACGACATCAAACCCGATCCAGAGCCCCCATGGAATCTCCTGGGTCAGGTTGGTTATGGCGCCGATTCCGTGTGCAAAACGGATTACAATAAGCGTAAGTCCCAGCAACATGACAGGGATGGAAATCACATTGAATGGTGTGATCAGTTTTCCTTTTGGCTTAAATTCACTGGCCAGGAATTTCAGGATGGATTTACCTTCATGATCCACCGCGGCCGGATAGGTATTATTCATCTTCCGTTTCCCCCTTAGTTTGATCGTTTTTTGTTGCCTGTTGTATCCCGAGCAGCAGGGCCGGGACCAGCACGAAAATCGTGGGAACGCTGTACAGGAATCCTTTTGTCAGCGCAGGATAGGATGCCTGCTGCAGGGTGGTGTTCATTCCCAGCTGTTCAAATGGCACGGGTGAAACATATAGCCAGCCGGTTCCCCCGGCTTCATGTTCGCCATATACATGATCATAATAGAGATCAGGTTTTTCAAATATCCGCCGGTGAGCCTCCCTGATCAGGTCCCTGCGTTTGCCATAAAGCAGTGCATCATTCGGGCAGTTAAAAGCACAAGCAGGAGGTTCGCCTGTTTTCAGACGGCCAAAGCACATGTCGCATTTCTGAATCTTTGGATTGGCACTGTGATATTCGAATTTTGGCATATCCCAGGGGCAGGATACCATGCAGTAACGGCAGCCCATGCATTTGTTGCCATCCCAGGTAACGGGTCCCATGACGGTTTTATGCATCGCTTTGGTCAGGCATGCGGCCACACACGCGGGCTCGTTGCAATGCATGCACTGACGTTTAATGGAAACATCTCCCTTTGAGGTTTTGAAAGTGTTGATGACCGTATTCCGCAGCTCATCTGTTTTCCTTACGGGAAGAGCCTTTTTTTCGGGTTCCGGTAAACCATGGGCCTCGGCACAGTCGAACTCGCAACCCCGGCAACCTTTGCAACGGGCTGCATCGTGTAATATTCCGTAATATTCTATTTTGCTTGCACCTTCGCGGGATGCTTCTGCCTTATTCCCGAGTGCAAGGGTGGCCCCTGCAAGCCCGATCATTTTAAAAAAACCTCTTCTGTTTAAGCCCATGGTATATTGGTATTAAAATAACAACATAGCAGATTCAACAGAACTCAAAG
>CAIYQH010000367.1 GCA_903928285.1 uncultured Bacteroidales bacterium | reverse complement strand
ATCCTTCATTAAGTTACATACTTGAAACGGTTTGCCATCATTGCCTTTTTTAAGAGTAATTATATTGGATTCTACAGTGGCTTCTTCAAAAACCTGTTTGTCCTCAATATTTAGTAATTGGATTGGCTGCATTTGCTCAACAAAATATTTTTTTAACAGATCTCCGTAAATTGATTTCAACCATGAGTTTGAAGTAATGAAAGTCAGAATGCCATCATTTCTCAAGATTTGATTTCCTTTTTCATAAAACAAACAGTAGATATCTGAAACCTTGCTATAAGTCTGATAGTCCGAGTTTTCAAGGTAAGTAGCATTTTCTTTAATTTTTGACAATGAAAAATATGGCGGATTCCCAATCACCACATCAAACCCCACAAAATCTCCTTCATCGTTAAGCACTTCGGGGAACTCAAACCTCCATTCAAAGGCATTCTCATAGATCCTGTTGCTTTTGATCTCTTCGAGTTCGGCTTCAAGTTTTTTAATCTTACCGGTCTGGTCATTCACCTGCTTGTTCCATTCGGCCAGGTCCTTTTTGGTCCGCTCAAACAGCGATGTTTGCCGGGTCAGGTTAAACAGGTCGGCGTTCAGTTTCCGCAGCTGGACCAGCCGCTTGTCGTTTGCGGCAACCTCGGTTTCGAAATCGGTCTTGATCGATTCGATCAGCCGCTCCATCGACCGTTTTTCCTCCTTGGTGACAGCATTCCGGTACGACATAACGGCAACCCGGTAACTGTCGATGCTCCATTTACTTTTCTTCAGCGCCTGTTTGATATCGGCATCCAGCGCGTAACGCGAGATCAGCGAATTTCCGCATTTGATGTTGATGTCAATATTGGGAAGGGTTTCCAGTTCGGGTACCCACCCCTGCCCCTCCCTGTCCGCAGGGAGGGGTGAGCGGTAGTAAGCGTTTTTAAGCAACTCGATCCATAACCGCAGGCGACATATCTTGACGGAGTTGGGATTGATGTCAACCCCGAACAGGCAGTTTTCGATGATGGTCTGCTTCTCATGGAACAGCGTTTCCTGGATCCGCCTGCTCTCCGGACTGGCGGGATTGTATTCATACAGTTTGCCATCTTCATCGGTGATGATCAGTTCATCGTTAACCACTTCAACGTGATATTCTTTTAACCGTTTTCCCTCCTTGTCCAACAATAGTTTCAATTCACTTTTTAATGCAATGATCTCATTTAACGCTGATACCAGGAAATGGCCGGAACCCACGGCAGGATCGCAGATTTTGAGGCTGTTGATGATGCTGTTGGCCTCAGCTCTGTCCTCAATTTTGTTGTAAAGCTCACCGATGTCATTACAATCCCAGCCCTTGGTATCATTGAATTTCTGCACCACCGCCCGGCGGATGGTTTCATGACACATGTACATGGTGATGAACCCGGGGGTGAAGAAAGAACCGTCTTTGTAACCATTGATCTTTTCAAAGATCAGCCCCAGCACCGAAGCGTTGATCAGCGTTTTATTCTCTTCCTGGATCTCCTCCGAACCTTCACCGGCAAAATCATAGGCTTCCAGAAACTTGAACAGGTAATCAAGGGTCGCGAGTTCACCGGTGAACTTTTTCCCGGTGTTGTTTTTCAGGACTGTTGAGGTCAGTAACGGCAATTTCCCTTCCTTCAGCTGGCTGATGAACAGGCAGGAATGCTCGGTTTCCGTCGGCTCGAAAAGGGAACTGTTCAGGTAGGGCACGTAGGAGAATGCCGTTCTGACCTCCTCGTTGCGTTCGCCCGGTTTGCGGGCCAGCACGCTGAAGAAAAGGCTGTTCAGGTCATCGAAATTCTGCACCTTCTCACTGTTCAGGAAAGCGTAAGACTGATCTCCTTTGTGATACCTGATCAGTTGGGCTTCCAGCAGTTTCAGGAACAGGATGCGGTTGATCCAGGTGATGGCTAATT
>CAIYQH010000366.1 GCA_903928285.1 uncultured Bacteroidales bacterium | reverse complement strand
GGGAGACAGAAAAACTCGGGGTTTTCTCTTTGTGAAACGGGCAGTTACCCTGGTGGTTATTGCCCTTTGGGGTCAGTTTTACATATTTGCCGATAACATCGGTGACATCGAGGCTCAGGACTTCATCTATGGAGGTTTGCAGAATCATTTCGTTTCCCTTCCATTATTCACTGAGCAGTTCAGCTTCGAGCACGTCGAGAAGTACCTGAAGACGGGCAGCCTCTGTTTGAAGTTTCGCCGACTTTTCAGGAGTGAGCGTATTATCCGACTGTAAACACTGGTTGATAAAGACCAGGTTTCTCAGGTAGGATGTTCTGGTAAGGATTTTATCCGGAACGGACATCGAGGAGAATGTTTTCATAATTTATCGTTCTTTATTTTCGTGAGTCCTTTCTGGATAGCCTTCACCTTTCGTGCATATTGTCTCACCAGCTTTATTGCCTCAGAGATAATAGATGGGTTGAAATCCGGTCTTTTGGGATTGAGACATCGATAAATGTACTGCAGGGTAAACGTTTGATCCTTTTTCTCCAGGCGTAATTTGATCACCCTGGCGCTTCCGTGTGGCAGTTTCTTCTTCAGTTCTGCGACTGATTCTTTTGCGACTTTCATATATTCTTGTTTTCATAGTGGGTTATTGATTTTAACATTTGCGAAGGTCCTCCATGACTTCGCTTTCAAAGAAAAAAAGTTTGCCCCCGATTTTGTGGGAGCGAATGGTTCCCGACTTGCTCCAACGATGGAGTGCCGGTCGACTTACGCCAATCATCTTACAGATGTATTTGGCCGTCACAGGCTTTTCTAAAATTGACTTTTCGATCATGATTTTTACGGATTAAATGAGGCGCAAAAGTATGAAACCAGCCGCCAACGAGCCGACAATAAATATTAACAACGCACTGAAATATAGCGAAATAGTAACCTAAACTATACCTATATTATACCTGTGAAAAATTAACAATACCGGGAACCATTTAGCCGTAAATTGGTTACACAGGAAGAAAAAAACAGAGGGCGAAAAAAAGTGGTGAAAAAAAAAGATATGAACATTTCAGAGGCTGGCAGGGTCCCAAAAAGAGGGGTCATTGTTAATAGTCATGGACTGAATTTATTACCTAAAAAGGGTGTTTTGGGGCATGATTTTTTTGCCCGGGGAAATGGAAAATTGAATAAATTTGACAGGGAATTACAGGCGGAAACAAAGAAAAAACCCAAACAACAAAATCGCCTGATTTCATCGTTTGGGTTTTGTGAGTTGACAGAAAACTTGTCAGTTTTTTGCAACCATCTTCTGAAACATCAGTATTTACTGCCTATTCAGAACTGCTTAGTGACTCCGAAGGGACTCGAACCCCCAACCAACAGAACCGGAATCTGCCATTCTATCCAATTGAACTACGGAGCCAATCAGGGCGCAAAGATAACAACTTTTCCGGGATTATTTTCGCCGACCGGCCTTTTTCAACGATGAACTTCCTACCTTTGCTTTCCGAAAAATCATAAATCCTATCATATGTCAGAAAAAATCAGAGATAAAGTCGCCCCCGGCGTTGCTACAGGCGATGCCGTTAGGGAAATTTTCCGCATTGCCAAGGCAAACCGCTTCGCCCTGCCCGCCGTGAACGCCATCGGGACCGACTCGGTCAATGCCGTGATGGAAGCTGCAAAAGCAGTCAATTCGCCCGTGATCATCCAATTCTCCAACGGAGGCGGCATCTTTTATGCCGGCAAATCCCTGAAAAACGACCAGGAACGCGCTGCCATCAAAGGAAGTATCGCCGGGGCCATGCACATTCATGAAATGGCCGAAATGTATGGCATCCCCGTTATCGTCCATACCGACCATGCAGCCAAGAAACTCCTGCCCTGGATCGATGGCCTGCTGGATGCCGGCGAAAAATATTTTGCCAAATACGGCAAGCCGCTGTTCAGCTCCCATATGCTCGACCTGTCGGAAGAACCACTCGAAGAAAATATAGAGATCTGCAAACGCTATCTTGAACGCATGTGCAAGATCGGCATGACCCTCGAGATCGAGCTGGGCGTTACAGGAGGGGAAGAGGACGGCGTTGACAATACCGGCATCGACAGCTCGCGCCTGTATACACAGCCCGAGCATGTTGCCCATGCCTATGAAACCTTGCTCAGCGTAAGCCCCGATTTCACCATTGCCGCCTCATTCGGCAATGTTCACGGCGTTTATAAGCCGGGTAATGTCAGGCTTGAGCCGGTCATACTGCATAATTCGCAGTTGTTTATCCAGCAGAAATACAACACAGGCCCCAATCCTGTCAACTTCGTATTTCATGGCGGATCTGGCTCCGAACCCGAAAAGATCGCCGAAGCGCTGGGTTATGGCGTGGTGAAGATGAATATCGACACCGATACGCAATGGGCCTTTTGGGAAGGGATCCTCAACTTCTACAAGAAAAACGAAGGATACCTGCAGGGCCAGATCGGCAATCCCGACGGCGACGACAAGCCCAACAAAAAGTTCTATGATCCGCGTGCATGGCTGCGCGAAGGCGAAAAATCGGTGGTTGAGCGACTGAAGGTTGCCTTTAAGGATCTGAACTGTATTGACAGGTACTAAACTGTGAAGTGTGACGCGTGACGCAGGTCGCGTGTTAGCCTTTAAAATCCCTGGCCTGTCGCCAGCGTATCTTTGGGATGGATGCTCAGAACCGGGATCGGAGAGTGATTCACGATCTGATGCGCATAAGGTCCAAGGAAGATATTGGCCGTGGTGGTCTCCTGTTCGGTCATCACCGCGATGAGGTTGGCATCGATCTTTTTGGCATATTCGATGGTTGCGTCCGAAATGTTGACACAATCCATGTGGGCAACCTGGTGCTTGATCTTCTCCTCTTCAAAATGACGTGTAACCTGGGCACAATACAGATCCACGTTGTGCCGCATGGCTTTTATCTTGGAGGTGTATAACCTGAGGACAAATACTTCGGCATTGTGCCTTTTGGCGATAAAACCGGTGAAGGAGGCCTTTTGCCTGGTTTCTTCGGCGCTGTCGATGGGTAAAACGATCTTCATCAGCGGACGGGTTATGTTGATTCCTCCCCGGATGGTGATCACCGGGCAGGTGCTTGCCGAGACGATCTTGTTGGCGTTACTGCCAATCCAGAATTCCTCAAACCCTGATGCCCCGTGTGTTCCGGTAATAATTAACATCGCTTTCTGAGATCTTGCCTCCTCAGTGACTTCGGTATATATTTTCCCGTTTCTTATTTTCCAGGAGATCTTCACAGAGGGATGTTCCGGCTGATATTTTGAAATCAGATCTTCAAAGGCATTTTGCACGTCTTTTGAAGCATCTTTAAGACCTTCCACATATTTCTCCTTCTCGCCGGCGCCTTTGGCAACCCAGAGCAGAACAAGCTCCCCGTCGCAATGTTCTGCGATCGAAAGGGCATGGAAAAAAGCATTGATAGAGCAATCTGAAAAATCAATGGCAACAATTATCTTATTCATATCCTCTGGGTTTAGGTTATTCTGTTTTGGGTAAATTGATATGGTCGGTAATAATAAAGGCACTTGAATAATCTGCTGAAATTTCATTGAGAAACCGCTGTGCATCAAGCCTGGTGCGGAAATCACCTACCCTCACCTGGTAATTGGGCGATTTAAAGGTAAGATAGACCCCCACTCCGGAAAATTTGGTCTGGAATTCGTCGCGTGCCGCCTGCGCCTTGGTCTTTGAATTGTTACCGGAGTCGGAAAACAGCTGGATCCTGAATCCGTCCATGGTTTTGATGGCCTGGTTGACCTGGATATGCTTGTTCAACAGCATATCCAGTCGCTGATCGCGGATAATTTCTGTTTTTCCGCTGGCCGAATCCGCATGCTGGGCCGTTATCATCCCCGGCAGGATCAGCAGAAAGCAGAGAAAAAGGCCATATTTTAAGTAAAGGTTCATGTTATACCAAGGTAAACTTTTCCTGCGGATGAATACTCAACACCGGGATCTGCGACTGGTTGATCAGTTGCTGCGCCTGCGCCCCCAGCAATATATTGACAGGTGTTTCCTGTTCCGTCATGATGGCGATGAGGTCGGCATGCACACCTGTTGCATAGTCGATCACCGATTTTGTGAGATCGTTTGAGATCATGCTGTTTTCCACAACGCGGACTTTATGACTTTTCATATAGGCCACGGCAGTTTGGGCGAATTTTTCAGTGATTCGCTGGATCGACTTCAGGTGGCTGTTGTGGGTGGTCACAACATGTACCTCCGAATCAAAAAGCGATGCCAGCGTAACAACGAAGGGGATCTTGTGAAGGGTTTCGTTCGATCCATCCATGGGAACCATGATCCGTTCGAGGGTGTCGGGAATCTTGAAATCATGCCGCACGGTAATCACCGGGCAGGTGGTATAGGTAACAATCTTATAGGCATTGCTGCCGATCCAGTACTCCTCATAACCTGAAATACCATGTGCACCCGTCACGATGAGACCCGCCTCCAGTTGCCTGGCCAGGTTGTCGACTTCCCGGTAAATCCTGCCCTTCTTGAGTTTGTAATCCAGTGTAAGCCCCTTGTCCAGCTTATTGCCATATTGATCGATAAGCTCCTCAAACCTTTTTTTTGCCTCATTCCTGTTTTCATTGGAGGTGTCGGGATAGACCGATTCCTGGGAAAGGAGTTTATCGACCCAGATCATATATACATCCGACCTCATCCGGTTAGCCATTGAAATGGCGTATTCGACAGCATGTACGGAGGTATTCGAGAAGTCAACAGCTACAATAATTGGTTGCATGATCGGTCAGATTTGAAAAAAGATTAGGTAAAAATACCAAAATTAATTTACAAATGAAATTTCTGAAAATAATTTACTTTTGTAAGGATGAATGAAAACCTGGATCCCACCGGAAAACTACTGAACCCGGCCGATAAAGAGATTGAAAAGGCCCTGCGCCCCGGCGTATTTTTGGAATTTACGGGGCAGGAGGCTATTGTCGAGAACCTGAAAATTTTCGTACAGGCAGCCAAACAACGCAATGAGGCCCTTGACCATGTGTTGCTGCATGGCCCGCCGGGTCTCGGCAAGACGACGCTTGCCCATATCATAGCCAACGAGCTGAATGTTAATATGCGGGTCACTTCGGGCCCGGTGCTTGACAAACCCGGCGATCTGGCAGGATTGCTGACAGGACTAGAGCCCAACGACGTGCTGTTCATCGATGAGATTCACAGGTTGTCGCCTGTTGTTGAAGAGTATCTCTATTCAGCCATGGAGGATTACAAAATTGATATCATGCTTGAAAGCGGGCCAAATGCCCGGAGCATCCAGATCAAGCTGAATCCCTTCACGCTCGTGGGAGCCACCACCCGTTCAGGATTACTTACGGCGCCGCTGCGTTCGCGCTTCGGGATCAACTCGCGGCTCAACTATTACCAGGCGGGAACCCTCGACCTGATCATCAAGCGGTCGGCCGAAATTCTCGACGTTCCCATCGATCCGGCTGCTACTGCCGAAATTGCCCGCCGCAGCCGCGGCACACCCCGTATCGCCAACATGTTGCTGAGGCGGGTACGCGATTTTGCCCAGATCAAAGGCAATGGCAGAATCGACCTGAAGATCAGCCAGTATGCCCTAGCAGCCCTGAATGTAGATAAAAACGGGCTCGACGAGATGGATAACAAGATCCTGCTTACCATCATCGATAAATTCAAGGGTGGCCCGGTTGGACTGGGTACCATTGCCACTGCTGTTTCGGAAGATTCGGGTACCATCGAGGAGGTTTACGAACCCTTTCTCATCCAGGAGGGCTATCTGATGCGGACTCCGCGCGGCAGGGAAGCCACGGAACAGGCTTACAAACACCTTGGGAAGCTTAAAACGGGAGCACAGGAAAAGCTTTTTTAACAACGACATCCGGTATCTTTAATTTGGAAAAATCCGCTATCATCCAAAAGTCCCTGGCGCTGGGATTCAGCCAGTGCGGGTTTGCGCGTTGTGAACCGCTGGAGGAGTTACGTCCTTTTTATCATGACTTCGTGACCGGCAAACGGTTTGCCACCCTGCAATACCTCGAACGTTATGCCGCTGAACGGATCCACCCGGAACTGCTCCTGCCCGGCGCTAAAACGGTGATCGGGGTTACGATGAACTATGTTCCTGCGAACCTGATCCCCGGGGAGGATAATTTTGTCATCTCCCGTTATGCCTATGGACAAGACTATCATACGATTATACGATCCCGGCTGGAAAAGCTGGTTGAGTTCATGCAGGGCGGTTCCGGCGAATTCGGCGCCAGGATCTTCGTCGATTCCGGCCCTATGCTCGAAAAAGCCTGGGCACAGCGCTGCGGACTGGGCTGGCAGGGGAAGAACACCCTTGTGATCCATCAACAAAACGGTTCGTTTTTTTTTGTCGGGATGATCCTGACCGACCTGGAATTCGAACCCGATCCTCCAGGAAAAGACCATTGCGGCGACTGTGAGAAATGCGTTAAGGCCTGCCCGGCTGGGGCGCTTGAAACACCCTATCAGCTTAACATCCCGCGATGTATCTCCTATCTCACCATTGAAAAAAAGATTGAAATTCCCGACGAACTGAAAGAAAAACTCAACGACCGGATTTATGGTTGTGATATATGCCAGGAGGTCTGCCCCTACAATCGCCATCCGCAACCGCATGATCTTCAGGAATTCCTTCCTTCCGCAGAACTGTTGAAGATGCGAAAGGCAGACTGGTTGTCATTGACGGAAGCTGAATTTACCAGGCTTTTCACCGGTTCGCCTGTTGCCAGGGTTGGTTACCAACGGTTTATGAAGAATATCAATGCCTGCAACGGGCAGGGAGGAGGTTAAGGGGGCATGCGTGATCCGCGGGCTAAACGAGGGAATTCATAGGGAGCTTCCCCATATATAGGTATCGAGGGTAAATCCGGCCAGGGTCAGGATCCTGTCGACAACCGTCATGGCAAGGGCTTCAACGGTATCCGGTTTGCTGTAAAAAGAGGGGGAGGCAGGACAGATGACCGCACCTGCTTCTGTCACCGCTTTCATATTGTTCAGGTGGATCAGGCTGTACGGAGTTTCGCGGGGAACCAGGATGAGTCTTTTCCGTTCCTTGAGTATCACGTCGGCCGCCCGGGTGAGCAGGTCGGACGACACGCCCGAGGCAATACGCCCGAGGGTGCCCATGGTACAAGGGCACACGATCATTGTGTCGTAGCCGGCTGATCCGGAGGCCATCGGGGCGAAAAAATCGTTTGGCTCGTATGTGGCCAGCGCCAACCCGCCGGGGGTCAGCAGTTTGGCAGGATCCTCGCCGAGTTCAAATTTCCATACAGCATTTGCATTCTTTGAAAAGATAATGCCGCACCTCTCTATCTGATCATTCAGCCCCTTCAGACGTTCAATCAGCAGTTTCCCGTAAATGGCCCCGCTTGCCCCTGTGACCCCGATGATAAGTTTTTGTTTTTTCATCGGAAATCCCTCGGTTTGAAGTACCAGCTAAGCGAAAGCGATAATACATTGTTATACTGGCCTGTTTCAAACAGGATCTTACGGGCTCCATAAACCCAACCCTCCCTGATCGACATCAATGAGTAGTTTACCCGCAGTCCGGCTTTGAGATGGTCGGTGATGAAGCCTGAAAATCCGGCGATGCCACATAAACTGACTGTCCTGAAGGGAACCGTTACTGCAGATTCTATTCCGTTTACAGTCACATAGGAGCCAAGCAGTACATCGGCGGCAGGGCCTGCCTCCGCCTGGAACCGGTTTGCAAAAGTAAACTGATAAAGCAGGGGGATCTCAAGATAATGCAGACGGGTAAGATAGGTTGTTCCCGTATTGGTAAGGGTATCTGCGTTCTGCCGGGCACCTTTCTGGATATATTCCATTTCTAACTGAAAGGAGGAGCGGGGAGAAACCTTCAGGCTTACAAATCCGCCTGCCAGGTAACCGAATTTGTGGTATCCGGCATCATTATCACCATCCACCTGGCTTACCAGGCCGCCTGCGAGCAGTCCGCCATTGAACCTTTGCGCTTGTAAGGCAAAGGGCAGACAAAGCATCATCAACAGTACAATTTTTCGCATTCTCAATTTTTGCATAAAAGTATAAAACAACACGATACAGAGAGCCCTGCTATGATAACAAACATCAAACTTCAGAAATAATTGTGCTCCTGATGGCTGATAAACCGCAATGCAGCCATCTTCAGGTCAATGTCATGCACCCGAGCGGATTTTTTTACGACCGGATTATTGAATCAGCTACCGGGGGGGGGGGTCAAAATCAGCCTGTCAGGGATATAATATGGTTTCACCAATTTTTCAGCGTTAAATGATTATTAACAAACAGCATTAAAAGGCAGTTTGAACATCGTATTTATGGATATTTCATATCTTTACGACAGATAAACGCGACTTTATGGAAACCGGGTGGCAGGATCTGACGGGTTCTTCTATGTTTACCGGTAAAAAGGTTAAAAAATTACTATGGAAAACAGTGAAATAACCATACTCTTAGTCGATGATGAGCCTGATATTCTTGAATTCCTGGGTTACAACCTTGAACGGGAGGGATACAAGGTATTGAAGGCAAAAAACGGTGAGAAGGCGCTGAAACTGGCCCGCGAAGGCAAACCACACCTGATCATCCTGGATGTGATGATGCCCGGCATGGATGGCATGGAGACCTGTACACGGCTCAGGAGTCTCCCCGAGCTTGAGGGAAGCGTTATTGCTTTTTTATCGGCCAGGGGAGAGGATTATTCGCAGATTGCCGGATTTGATGCCGGGGCCGATGATTATATTACCAAACCCATCAAACCAAAGCTGTTCATCAGCCGTATCCAGGCCCTGCTGCGCCGCTACAAGGAGGTCCCTGAAGCCGGCAATATTATTACGTTGAAGGGATTTACCATCGATAAGGACCGGTATGTGGTAGTGAAGGATAATGTTGAAATCACGCTTGTACGGAAGGAATTCGAGCTGCTGCAGTTCCTGGTTTCGCGACCCGACAAGGTGGTAACCCGCGAGGAGATCTTTGCAAATGTATGGGGAGAGGATGTTGTGGTGGGCGACCGTACCATCGATGTGCATATCCGCAGGATACGCGAGAAACTGGGGATAGAGAGCATTAAAACAATCAAGGGGGTTGGCTATAAATTCGATGAACAATGAAGCTTTATGAGCCCCGCAACCTGGCCCTGCTGAATGCTGCTGTCATTACGGGCGCTTATATCGTGCTCTTTGTCGTTTCAGTCACCATTATTTTCACCAAGGCCTTCTCCCATTTCTATACCTTCCTTGCGCTTTTCCTCAGCGCTGTGGCGATCTTCCTGGTTGCCTTCCTGATCTTCCGGTTTACACTTGAACGGTTTATCTACAGCAAGATCAGGCTAATCTATAAATCGATCCACTCGGTGAAGGTCGGCAAAAAGGGCAAGGGACAAAACCGGACTGATCAGAACCTGATCGATCATGTCCAGGCGGAGGTGGAAAACTGGGAGGCAGAAAAACAGATGGAGATAGAACAGCTTAAACGGCTCGAGATCTACCGCCGCGATTTTATCGGGAATGTGTCGCACGAGCTTAAAACGCCGTTATTCAACATCCAGGGCTATGTTTCCACATTACTTGACGGCGGGCTGGAGGATCCTTCCATCAACAGGGAATACCTTAAAAGGACTGAGAAGAGCGTTGAACGGCTGGTGAAGATCATCGGCGACCTCGATGAAATTTCACAGCTGGAGACCGGGCAGCTGAAGCTGAATATCATCCGGTTTGACCTCACTCCCCTGGCCCGCGAAGTATTGGAATTCCTGGAGATGAAGGCGCACAAGCATGATATCCAGATCATCCTCAACGATCCTGAAAAAACACTGCTGGTGGAGGGCGACAGGGAAAGGATCAGGCAGGTGCTCATTAATATTGTCGATAATTCAATCCGTTATGGAAATCAGGAGGGGGGGCGGACCAAGATCACCTTTTTCGACATGGATGAACATATCCTCACAGAGATCACCGACGATGGGATTGGCATTAACACCGGGGAGCTTCCCAGGGTTTTTGAACGGTTTTACCGCACCGACCGTGGCAGGGCGGCTACCAAGAAGGGAAAGGGATTGGGACTGGCTATCGTCAAGCACATCATTGAAGCACACCACCAGACGGTGAGTGTGCGCAGCACCATCGGGGTGGGCACCACCTTTGGGTTTACATTGAAAAAAGCATAAGAAATTCTGATTTGATGCGATCACAGCCGTGCAGGCAGATTACTTGTTTCTTTCAGTGGTAAACAAAACAAGCTGCTCGAGCGATTGGCGGAACCTGTTATCAGGAAAAGTTTGTAAAATATCCAGTGATTTCTGGCGGTAAAGGAGCATCTGTTCACGGGCATATTCGATGCCGCCCCGTTCAACGACCTTCTCAATCAGTTTTGCCACCTGCTGGGCGTCGTCGTGATGATTTTTTACGGTATTGATGATCCAGCGTTTTTCCAGGAAATCAGCGTGATTCAGCAGGTAGATCAGCGGGAGGGTCATCTTCTGGTCGCGGATATCGGTGCCATTGGGTTTCCCGGTAGCATTGCTGTGCTGGTAATCAAACAGGTCATCCTTGATCTGGAAGGCAATGCCGACATATTCCCCGAATTTCCACATCGCATCGGTCTGCTCCTTTGGAACGCCGGCGGAGGAGGCCCCGCAGGCACAGCAGGAGGCAATCAGGGTAGCTGTTTTCTTGCGTATGATTTCGAAATAGACATCTTCCCGGATATCGAGTTTGCGGGCCTTTTCGATCTGCAGCAACTCGCCTTCGCTCATTTCACGCACGGCGCTGGAGACAATCTTCAGAAGCTGGAATTCGTCCTGCTCCAGGGCCAGTAGCAATCCCCTCGACAACAGGTAATCGCCTACCAGGACGGCAATCTTATTTTTCCAGAGGGCATTGATGGAGAAAAATCCCCGTCGCAGGTTGGAATCATCCACTACATCGTCATGCACCAGGGTAGCCGTATGCAGAAGCTCAATGAGCGAGGCCGCACGGTAGGTGCTTTCATTGACAATGCCGCAGAGGCCGGCTGAAAGAAAGACAAACATAGGCCTTACCTGCTTGCCCTTCCGCTTGATGATATAGTGGGTTATCGTGTCAAGCAGCGGCACGGAACTCTTCATGGAAGCCCTGAATTTTCCTTCAAAAACTTCGATGTGTTCGCTGATGGGAGCCTTTATTTCGTTGAGTGTGATCACCTGATAGGTCATAGAACCCGTAAAAGTAATCATTTTTCCAGTGACTAATTTAGGATTTGCAACCGAAAATGTGGATTTTTGCATCCTAATTACTGAATATGGCCGGATTTCTCTTTCATGAAGTGGTGTTTGGACCGGTTCGCAGCCGGAGACTTGGATTGTCGCTGGGTATCAATTTACTGCCGCTTCATACAAAATACTGCTCTTTTAATTGTATTTACTGCGAATGCGGATGGACCCCGAAAAACACCCCTGCTGCTCCCCATTTGCCTTCACGTGAGGAGGTTAGCCGGTTCCTGGCACAGCGCCTGCAGCAACTGGCCGGCGAACAATACCTTCCCGATTCCCTGACCTATGCCGGCAACGGCGAACCGACCCTCCATCCCGATTTTGCCGGTATCGTCGACGATACGATGCTGCTGCGCGATCAGTATGCCCCGGGCGCCAGGGTGACCGTGTTGTCAAACGCCAGCAGGATCGCGGTGCCTGCCGTTTTCAACGCACTTAAGAAACTCGACAATAACATCCAGAAACTGGATGCCGGGGATGAAAAAATGTTTCGCCTGATCAACAATCCCTTTGATCCTCTGCCGTTTGATACCCTTATCGATGGATTGTGCAGATTCAACGGGGATGTGATTATCCAGAGCATGTTCCTGCGGGGAATCCTGAAAGGAGAGGTGGTCGACAATACCACTGTTTCCGGGGTCGATGCATGGCTGCAGCACCTGGTTCAGATCAAACCGAAGCTGGTGATGATCTACCCGGTTGCCAGGGAAACCCCTGTTCATGGCATTGAAAAGATACCCCTTGCTGAATTGAATACCATTGCGGAGAAGGTCCGTGGAGCCGGTTTGAATGTTACTGTTTATGAATAACCCCTATGCTGTATTATCCCCCGAAAATATGGCTTGCATTTGGTGAAGCCGTCATTGGCAATGCGGAGATCGTGGAGTGGCTGATGAAAAACGGATACCCCGAGGTGGCGGCTCTGTCGCATGCCATCCGTGGCAGTGAAGAGGCAACAGCCTGGCTGTTTATGAATAAGTTCTTTCACCTGGCGGCACTGGATGCGGCCATTGACGAAAATGTACAGGCATACCAATGGTTGCAGGCAAACAACCATCCCTTCCTGGTGGTACTGGCCGATGCCTGCCGGGGCAGGCAGGCAGCCATCGACTGGCTGAAAGAAAACAATCTGGAGGCTTTTATCCTGATAGCCAGGCGGATAAAGTTCTTACGCGACAATACCACCTTCGACTATCACAAAAAGAAATTCTGAGGATTACCCGCAGCGCGAATAACCACACACTTTGCATACAAGGCACCCCTCCTGGTAAACCAGGCCGTTCGGGTCGCTGCATTTAGGGCAGGCATGCTCGGCAGCTTTTGTCCCGTCGGGGATGAATTTCTTGAGAGCCCGTTCCACCCCGTTTTTCCAGGTATTGATCGAATCCACCTCGAAATGGAGCTTCGAGATGATGTTGACGACAAAGGGCAGCGGCATACCGTGACGGAGGATCCCGGAGATCAGTTTGGCATAGTTCCAGTACTCCTTGTTGAACGACCGCGACAGCGCTTCGATGGTGATTTTATATCCCTGACGGTCTTCAAACTGGAAGTCGTAGCGTGAACCGACATTGTCGGGGCGGGTCTTGATAATCCAGCCTTTCTGCACCCAGGCAGGCACCCAGAAATCCTCGGCAACTCCTGTGAATATCTCGTAGGGTCTACCGTTGAGGATGCCCACCACGGCCACCCATTTTTCATGATCATTCTGAAAACGGATGATATCGGCCTCAAGCCGGTCGGGCCTGTGTGGCGCCTTGGTTTCAACAAATTCATCCCCCTCGGTGGTCTCTTTTTTGTCGTTCTGGTTGTTGTTGACAAGTACACCGTCGCGTGAACCGTCGCGATAAACGGTCATCCCCTTGCAACCTACCTTCCAGGCGGTTTCGTAGATCGAACTGATCATCTCCTCCTGGGTGTCGTTCGGCACATTCACCGTTACGCTGATGGAGTGGTCGACCCATTTCTGCACGGCTCCCTGCATGGTTACTTTGGCGACCCAGTCGACATCGTTGGCGGTGGCCTTGAAATAGGGCGATTTCTTGATGACGTTTTTCAGCTCCTTTTCATCCATCAGCGATACCTCGTCAACATTGTATCCGTTTACGGTAAGCCATGTGACGAAATTATGATGGAATACATAATATTCCTCCCACGTATCGCCGATCTTGTCGGTAAAGGTGATGGTGGCATTTTTGTCGTTGGGGTTCACTTTGCGTCTGCGTTTGTATGAAACCGCAAATACAGGCTCGAGGCCTGAAGTGGTTTGGGTAAGAATACTGACTGAACCTGTCGGGGCAATGGTCAGCATGGCAATGTTGCGCCGGCCGTACTGGGCCATATCGGCATATACATCGGGTGCTGCCTCTTTAAGCCGCAGGATAAACGGGTTACGGGCTTCGCGCTCGGTGTCGTAAATCGGGAAGGGGCCGCGTTCACGGGCCATGGTGACGGATGAACGGTAGGCTTCGATGGTCAGGATCTTATGTACCTCAACCGAGAAATCGGTGGCATCGTCTGAACCATAGCGGGTTCCGAGCGCCGCCAACATATCGCCTTCGGCGGTGATGCCAAAGCCCGTTCTCCGGCCCTGAATTGCTTTTTTCCTGATGTTCAGCCACATGTTGCGTTCGCGGGCCTTGATCTCCTCGCCTTCAGGGTCCTGGTCTATCTTGGCAAGGATGCGGTCGATCTTTTCCAGCTCCAGGTCGATGATGTCGTCCATGATCCGCTGGGCCTTATGGACATGCGAGATGAAGAGTTCCGAATCAAAGCTGGCGTCGGGAGTAAAGGGATTATCCACATAATTATAGAGGTTGATGGCCAGCAGCCGGCAACTGTCGTAGGTGCACAGGGGGATTTCCCCGCAGGGGTTCGTTGAAACAGTGCGAAATCCCATATCTGCGTAGCAATCGGGAATCGACTCCCGGATGATGGTATCCCAGAAGAGGATGCCGGGTTCGGCCGATTTCCAGGCATTATGGACAATTTTACTCCACAAGTCGCGGGCCTTGATGGTTTTGGTGAACATCGGACTGTCGGAGTCGACCGGGAATTTCTGTACAAAATCGGAATCATTCAACACCGCCTGCATAAATTCGTCGGTCAGTTTCACCGAGATGTTGGCTCCCGTTACCTTTTCGGCTTCAAGTTTTGCATCGATAAAGTTTCCGGAATCGGGATGAACCACGGAGATGCTAAGCATCAGGGCGCCACGCCGGCCCTCCTGGGCCACTTCGCGCGTCGAATTCGAGTAACGTTCCATGAAAGGAACAATACCGGTTGAGGTAAGGGCGCTGTTCTTTACCTTACTGTCCTTTGGCCGGATGTGGGAGAGATCATGGCCCACGCCGCCCCTGCGTTTCATTAGCTGAACCTGTTCCTCATCGGTTTTCATGATGGCGCCATAGGAATCTGAAGCGCCATCGTTTCCGATTACAAAGCAATTGGAAAGCGATCCGATCTGGTAGTCATTGCCGATACCGGCCATCGGGCTTCCCTGGGGAACGATATATTTGAAATTCCACATGAGTTCAAACAACTCCTCCTCGCTCATCGGGTTGGGATATTTTTTCTCCACACGGGCAATTTCCCGGGCTATGCGGTGATGCATGTCATCCGGGGTCAGTTCGAACAATTGTCCTTCTGAATTTTTAAGGGCATACTTATTGGCCCATACATTCGCGGCAAGGCTGTCCCCTTTAAAATACTCGGTTGATTTTTCAATAACCTCCGCAAAGGAATAAATTTTAGGTGCGGTCACTTCTGCTTTTTTTTCGCTCATTTTCAATTCTTCAATCGTAATTTTCGGACGGATTCTTTTAGCCAGTACATCATTGTAATAGTCTGATTTATGATCCTTTTCCGTATTTACCACTATCTTGTTTTCCATGCATGAACAGGATTATCTGTTATGGATTAGTTTTGTTAACTAATTGTTCTTGCGAACGTTCCAATAAATTTTCGGGATTGATTTTGAGGAGGCAATATACAACGAAGTGGCGGGTTCCATTAATTTAGTTATTAACACCACCTGTGCGTAACGCAGGTAAATACCTGACTTCAAAAAACATAGACTTTGATAATTCGGCAGATGCTTATCTGGCCGTCATTTTAGAGAATCTTCCGGAATCCAGACCAGCTTTTTCCCGAAACCAAGGCGGTTATCCGTCATCTTAATATAGTCGGGAGCGATGGCCCAAAGGTGAAGCTCAGGCATGAGGCGCGCAATAGGAAAGCGTTTCAGATAGGCCGATTTTGCCCTTTTCAAATCTTCCCCGGCAAGGGGCATTAACAGGCCTGAAAACTGGATACCCCTGATCTTTCCCACCAGTTTTGTTTCAAGGGCGATGGCGCATGCCACCCGGTAATTATTGCCTTCAACAACCTCCCGGATATGACGGGTGTGTTGGTCGGAGGTGATGATAAAATGGTTCTGCTCTTTCAGGTAGGCGTAATAACAGGTTGTACACCAGGGAATGTGATCAAGGGAATTGGCCAGGGTCAGAATATGGTGTTCGCCGATAAAATCCGTAATACGCTTTTCCGGAAGAGTCATGGTTAGAAATCCAGGCTGAGTGAAAAATAAAATACGGGCCTGCCCACACGGCCGTCTTCGACGCCCCAGGCAAGATCGCCCCGCAGAAAGTAACCAAACAGCCGGGTGCGTGCACCAAAGCCAAAACCCTCGACGACCGGATCTTTCTGCATCTCAACCTTAATAAAAAGGGGATTGTTCGAGATATACTTTGTAAACAACTGGTTGTCGGCCGACCATGGCGACCAGCCGGTCCAGGCGGTTCCTACATCGCCGAAGGCAACTATCTGGAAGTTGTTGATGAAATCGGAACGGATCGGCCTGTTGAAAAGGTACCTGAAAACAGGCCAGCGCAACTCTGAATTGTAGACGAAGAAGCTGTTGCCATTCCTGATATTCTGATCGAATCCCCGCATATTCGTAGCCAGTGTCTGGAAGGCATAGTTCTGATCGGACGCAACGGGAATGTTGGTGTTGTATTTCGGGAACAGCCAGTTGTCGACGCCTCCCATATAGTAAAGCAGCTTATTGCTGCCAAAGGAGGTGCTTGCCGCAAACCGGTTCGCCCAGATCAAGGTCCTGTGCAATTTCTGATAATTGCGGAAATCCATCCCCAGTACGATCAGGTTGTTGCCGGCTGTATTGAGCAGCTGGTAATATTCACCAAAAAACTTGTACCGGGTGCCCTGGTATAAATTAAGCCCGAGTCCGCGGGTATTGTCATAGGTGAGTTCACCCTTGATACTTCCCCAGATTTTATCGATGTCGGGCTGGATAAGGTTTGGCTGGTCGGTCGACAGATACACGGCCCTGTCGTACCGGATGGAAGCTGTGCCTTTAATATTCAGTACGGGTGTAAACGGATAGGTGGCAACATAATACATCTCATGTATTTTATGCCTGACGATGGATACGTAGCCCGACTCCTCGACGACCTTCCTGTGGAAAACGATCTGATGGTCAAGGCGATGCCGGTAGTTACCAAAGCTGAAAAGATATTCATTGTTGATCAGGCTGACATTCAGCCTGACGCCGCCGCTGATACGGTAATCCTCCATCAGGTCGGTGACACCCACCATGAAGAGGGCATTCAGCCCCGGGTTTACAAAAACAGGAGCAGAACTTCCGGTAAAGGGTTGGTAAGCAAAGTTGAGGTAGGTGAAGTCAATCTGGGTGACCATCTGGTCGATGTAATATTCTACATTGTAGTTCAGCTGCTTGGCTGACTTATATTTGTTCACTGAATCCTTGCCTGATACAGAATGAAGGATCTCCCGTTTTTGCATGATCCTGTAAAGCGAAAGAAGACTGTTGGCCGAGGAATCGATCGCCAGGTGGCTCTTCCCGTCGTGCGACAACTTTGTACTACTGGTCGTATCAATCCTGGATAGGATCTGGTTTACCACCTCCCGCTGCCTCACCACGGTGAAGTGTTTTTTAGACTGTACGGCAAAGGGGGCAGCCACTTTTGGCGTGCTGTCCTGTTTAACCGAATCAGACTGTTTTTGTAATATTTTTCCCCTGTTTTGTTTCAGATAGGATGGTTGGACTTCCGCCTTCGGGAGATATTGTGGGTGAATAAGGTCGGAGGTGAACATTTTGTAATTGCCATTCTGGTAAATAATCTCCCCGATCCGGGCGGCTTTTGGCGAAATATCCTGTTCGACGATGTTGTGTGAATAGTTGGTTACCGGGTAAGTCGTGGTATAAAACCGGTAATGGGTGGTTGTATCGATATAGGAAATAGTACTGTCGTATCGTCCGAGGTAGCGGTTAACGATTCCGTTCTGATCGCTCAGAAATGAAAAATAATTTTCACCATAGGGCTGGGGCTGCGTTTCGCTGGCATCGGGAGTTTTGGTCAGGCGCTGCAGTATATTGTTCCGTGAGGCATAGTTATAAATAAACAGGTCGTTGTTGAAGTGCAGGTTCTCCTGTTTCACAGGCTCATCAAACCGGATGGTGTCGTTCACCCTGTTCGAAGAAAAGATAATGTTCCGGGAATGGTTGATAAACCTCGGGTTCAGATCGTCGTAGATGTCTTTGGTAATCTGCTCATGCGATCCGGAGGCAATGTTATAGACGAAAATATCCGATTGTCCCTTTTGCACAGCCGACAACACCAGCAACGTACCGTCGTCGGAATAGGACATGTCGAGCACCTTCTGGAAATTAACCAGGATCTGGTGTTCCAGCGATTTATCATCAAGATTGTAAAAATAGAGCCATATTTCTCCCTTACGTTCGACTAAAAATGAAAGTACCCGGCCGCTCGGGTGCCAGGCGATGAGCGGGAAGGAGTAATCGGGACGGTCGGCAAGCCTGAACCCGCCGCGGTAAACCCTGTGCTTCTTGCCGGTTTCGGTATTCTGGATAAATATTTTATAAATACCCAGGTAATGCGTGGCATAAGCGATTTTAGCCCCTTCCGGGTCGATTTTCAGGGAATGATAGATCCGGTCGGGTTTGTTCCGTTTATTGACCAGCACCCCCTGTGGTGCACTCCGGCCGGCTTCCTGGGTTTGATAGATATTCTTGTAATAGGCAAGCCATTCCTGGATCACCGATTTGAAGGTTCCACCGATGACGTATTGAAAACCCTTTTCCACATTCCTGCTCAGCCGGGCCATATAAACAATGTTCGGGATGGTCGATTCCCCGTATTTCATGGCAATATAACTCCACAGCGAATGACCGGCATAAGTTGCCTCTTCGCCGGTAAGTCCGTTGAACTTTTCATATTTCCTGTGCAGGAAGGCATCTCTCACCTGGTCATCAATTTCGGCATCCCATCTCCGGGAGATAAAAGAAATCAGGCCGTTGATATACCATTCAGGAACCGAGAACAGGGCATTGTTCTTGATCTGGGCGCCGATTCCGGTGCCATACATCATGTTATTCAGGATAACCTGCG
>CAIYQH010000365.1 GCA_903928285.1 uncultured Bacteroidales bacterium | reverse complement strand
TTCTGTCGAAAGGCCAGCCGGTGGTTAAGCCGGGACTTTAGCATAATCATCACATGCCCGACCTGAAGCAATTTCCCTGGGGCCATCCCCGCCGGTTTAACTCATACACCGAGCATATCCGCCAGACCTTTGGCGGCAGGATGCAGAAGGTGGTGGTGGATGCCGGGTTTACCTGTCCGAACCGTGACGGGACGAAGGGAGTTGGCGGATGTACCTACTGCAACAACGATGCTTTCAACCCCTCCTACTGCAACCCTGTGGAGCCCCTGCACTACCAGATAGCCAAAGGCATTGAATTCCATACGGTGCGCTATCGCAGGGCCGCGAAGTATCTTGTCTATTTCCAGCCCTACAGCAACACCTATGCTCCTTTGCCGCGCCTGAAGGAATTGTATGAAAAGGCCCTGGAATACCCCGGCGTGGCGGGGCTTGTAATAGGTACGCGACCAGACTGCATCGACGACCCTACGCTTGAATACCTGAAGCAATTATCTGAAAAATATTTTATCCAGGTGGAATATGGCGTTGAATCGTGCTTTGATATCACGCTTGAACGAATCAACAGGCAGCACGGGTTTGCCCTGAGTGAACAGATCATCCGTAAAACACACGCCATGGGCATCAGCACGGGCGCTCACTTCATCTTTGGCCTGCCTGGCGAATCGTACGACCAGATGCTGTCAACCGCGGCAACCATCTCCTCCCTGCCGCTTGATACGATCAAATTCCACCAGCTGCAGATTGTAGGCGGGACCATGATGGAACGCGATTTCAGGGAACACCCGGCCGATTTTCACCAATTCAATCTCGAGGGATATATCGGGTTTATTGTCAGGTTTATTGAACAGCTCAACCCCGCCGTGGTGATTGAACGGTTTTCGGGGGAAATCCCGCCAAGGTTTATGGAACCGTTACCTACAGCAGTTGCCGGCACAGTCACAAATGCCGGCCAGGCAACCTCGGTCATGCCGCAGCCACAGCGATGGGGGTTGATCCGGTATGATGCCGTGTTACGCCTGATTGAAAAGGAGCTGGAAAGCCAGGATACCTGGCAGGGAAAATATTATCAGATATGAAGGGAGACATTCGATGCCATAACCGCCCTGGAGATGGCGGTTTGCAATAATCTGATCACCGCCTCTGTCTCTGTCTTGGGTTTTTTGAACTGGGTGATTTCATTGATTTTCCCGCGCAGTTTCAGGTAATGGATAAAACCGCCGAAATTTTTCCTCACCATTTTGCAGTTGTTCATCACCACAAGCAACATCACATCTTCATCTGTAAGATTTTTGTCAGAAACGATTTTTTCGTAGATATCCTCCTGCAGTTTCCTTTTCAGATCCATATTGACCAACGGGAATTTTGTCTGGTAAAAGACCATCATCAGGCTGTATTCCTCTTTGGCAATTATCTGGTTTTGGATCAGTTGCTTTAAAATGGTCTTCCGCAGAAGCAGCTTTTTGTAAACAATCCGCTGGATCCAGGAACGAAGACTACGTGATTTTTTGGATGATTTTATCAGGTTGAGAACCCTGTCAAGTACAACATTGCCGGTCGACTTCGGATCGATGACCACTACTTCGTCATTCACAAAGCCAATTCTTCCCTTTTGCTGAAGTTCAAACAGAATCGCACCGGTTAACCCGAACTTGATCTTATGCTCAGCAGTTCCAAACCATCCCTTATCATCGAGGGCAAGAAGAACAATTTTCTGAAGAAAGGTCAATTCCATCTTTTTTTCTGATTTATCCATCCAACTACCTGAAAATTATTTCCACCGATAAAAATAGACAAAATTTCACTGTAAAAACAACTAATTAAATGTGCCGCCAAGGTAAAGTTTGGTTTTTTCCATTTTCGGATTCTCGAAAACCTCATGGACAGTGCCCTGTTCAATTACATCCCCCATATACATAAACACCACGTTGTCAGCAATACGCCTGGCTTGCCGCAGCACATGGGTCACCAAAACAATGGTGTAATCCTTTTTCAGCCTGATGAAACTCTCCTCGATCACCTGGCTGGAGATCGGGTCGAGCGCCGAAGTCGGCTCATCCGCCAGGATGATCTCAGGGTTCACCGCGAGTCCGCGTGCCAGGCAAAGCCGTTGTTGCTGACCGATTGACAGTCTTGATGCAGGCTCGCGCAGGCGGTTTCTGATCTCATCCCAGAGATTGGCCTCCTGCAGGTAATGCACCACCAGTTTATGGATCTCCCTGCGGTTTTTTATTCCCCTCAATTTCAGGGCGTAGGAGATATTATTATAGATCGTCATCGGCAGCGGGTAGGGACGTTGCGACAACAGTCCCATCTGTTGTCTCAGCTTATATATATCCTCCCTTGCAGCCAGGATGTTCTTGTCGTCAATCACAATCTTACCCGTAACCTTCAATTCGGGATAGAGATCGGTCAACCGGTTAAGACACTTCAACAGGGTGGTTTTACCACACCCTGAAGGTCCCAGGATAACCGTGATTTTATTCTTTGGAATTTCGATATTGATATCCCTGAGAATTTGGGTTTTCCCGGCAAACACATTCAGGTCCCTGATCTCTATTTTCGTTGTGTTCTCCATTCAATGACCTGTGCTAAAAATTGATTTTTGTTTTATGGTATCGTTTACCAATGCCACGAGAGAACAAACTTACGATTAAAATGATTAGGGTAAGCACCAGGGCCGATGCATAGGCCCTGTTTTGCACCTCCGGCACGGGGGAAGATAGCTGGAAGAAGATCGACAATGGCAAGGTGGCAACAGGTTCGAGTAACCCGTTTGGCAGATGATCGGTGTACCCCGCGGTAAACAGAACGGCTGCGGCATCGCCGATTGCCCTGCCGAACGACAGCAGCACCGCTGTGATGATACCCGAGATTGACTGCCGGGTAAAAATTTTAAAGGCAATTTCCGATTTATTTGCCCCCAGCGAATAGGCGGCCTCCTGGAGCCCGATGGGAACCGTCCTGAGGATTTCATCCATCGACCTGATCATGATCGGCAGGATAAACAGTGTTACGGTAAGAATCCCGGCAAGCAGCGAGGTCTGCAGGCCAAAAAAGATCATCAGGGAAAATCCAAAGGCGCCATAAACGATCGAAGGAATTCCCCAAACAAGGTCGAGCAGGAACCTGATCACGTCGATCACCTTTTTGTGGCGGATCAGGAACACGTTCATATAGAGTGCCACCGGCATCCCGATGACAAAGGCCAGCAGGGTGGCGCCGAATGCCAGGGTAAGCGAGCCCAGGATGGCATTGAGAATCCCACCCCCCTTCCCATAATAATAACCTCCATGCGGGACCTGGGTCAGCATTTCCCACGAAATGGAACGGATCCCTTTCTCAAAGATGCTGTAAATGATCAGCGCCAGCACCGCAAAAATGAAGGAGGTCGCGATAATCATCAGCAACTTGAAGAACTTTTCCTCTATTTTCTGGGCCCTTGTCAACGATCAGTATTTATTATATCGTACAATAAAAAAATGCATGATGAGGTTAAAAAACAGGGATACTGCAAGCAGCAGCAGGGCAGCAAACATCAGGGCGGAATCGTACTTCGGAATGGAAAGCATCTCCCCGTAGTTGTTTGCGATCAGGGCAGGGAGGGTATAGCCCGGATCAAAAACGCTCTTTGGAAGGCGTACCACATTCCCCACGACCATCAGCACCGCCATGGTCTCCCCGAAGGCACGGGCCAGGCCAAATCCGAAAGCGGCAATGATCCCGGGCAAGGCTTTTTTAATCAGCACATGCTTGATCGTTTGCCATTCGGTGGCTCCGAGCGAAAGCGCCGACTCCTTCAACTCCATGGGGATAGCCCTGAATATCTCGATCAGGATATTCAGCACAAAGGGAATGATCATGATCGATAATACGAAGGAGGCTGCCAGGATGCTGTAACCCATGGTCTTCGCTCCGACCCACGGACCGAGATATCTTGAAATAAAAGGGACAATAACCAGGATTCCCCACAATCCATAAACAACGGATGGAATTCCCGCGAGGATATCGATGGCGGGATGCATGATCCGAAGAAAGAATTTCTTGGTGTACTGCGTAACATAAATTGCCGTAAGCAGGCAAACGGGCGCCGTGATCAGCATGGCCACCAGCGTTACCCAAACCGACCCGACAATAAAGGGATAAAACCCGAATTTACCGGCCGATGGCCGCCAAGTTTTTGAAAATATCAACTCTGCCAGCGAATTGTCGTGCAGCAGCAGCACCGACTTCAGGTAAAGGCCGATGAACAGCAGGAATGGTAAAAAAGCAACCACCAACAAACTGATGATCATCCATGTATAATTGATGGCATGACGCTGTTCGCGGTTGAGAAGATACATCCTATTTCAGCTTTTGCAATTCTGCAGTGACCTGTTCCGGCTTGATGGTAACGTAACCCGCTTCGTTGACAAACTTCTGACCATCCGAAAGCAGCCATTGCAGGAAATTCAAAACCAGTTTATTGGTGGGTTTGCCCCCGGAGACCAGATACAGATCACGGGCAGGCGGGGAGGGATATCTGCCATCATTGATGGCCTTCATCACCATATCAATGTTGTCGTAAAAATTCTCCTCCGGGTCGATTTTACCATTGCCGTTAATGTCGATGGGGATAACAGCGAGACCCTGGTAAATTTTCCTGGTCTGCATTTCGTAAACGAACCCAAGGTTGTTGTAACCGATGGCTTCAACATTCTTTCTTACCGCATCAGCCACCCCCGGATCGCCGTTAACACCCAGTCCCAGGATATCCTCCTGTTTCTTGTTGTTCAGGTATTTTGCCCACATATCGGCTGCTCCGCAGGCATCGGAACGGGTAAAGACCTGCAAATCTACTTTTGAAGTATTTCCGACAGCCTGGCCCCACGTTTTAATATTGCCGCTGATAAAGATATCATAGAATTTCTGCTTTGTCAGTCCCCTGGTCTTAAGGTCGGCCAAAACAGGGTTATTGGCATTGATGGTTGGCAGCACGGCATCTTTCGCAATGGCGATCCACCAGGCTCCCCTTGCTTGTTCCTCCAGGCTCACCGCTTTGGAATACATTCCGAGGTCAACCATTTTGTTGAGGGCGTCGGTCATCCCTTTGCCCGCGCCACCAGCCGATACATTGATGGTGACATGCGGATGCAGCTTCTGAAAGACTTCGGCACATTTTACCACCAGGGGATAAAGGGCAAAGGCGCCGGAAATGGTGATCTTCCCCTTAAGCGTATCACCTCCCGCGGTATGCTGCCCAGGCTGGTTACAGGATGGAAAAATGATAGACGAGAATAGCCCGGCAATCAGGATCAAAGCAAATATCAGGCTCTTAATTTTCATCGGTTTATGGTTTTGACCAAGTAAAGTTAAATCATTCTGTTGATTCCATAGGCAGCGGAGAAAAAATAATAGACTACTCAGCTAAAAAATGGTTGATGATATCTTCCACTCTTACTCCTTCTGCTTCCGCTTTATAGTTTCGGACGATACGGTGCCGTAAAACGGATGTGGCAACTGCCCTTACATCTTCGATATCGGGTGAATACTTTCCGTTGAGAACGGCATGACATTTGGCCCCCAGGATGAGATATTGCGACGCCCTTGGACCGGCGCCCCAGGTCAGGTAATCGTTGGCCCATGATTTGGTTTTACCTTGCCTGGGACGAGTGAGGGAGACCAGGTTGACCGCATAATGGAATACATTGTCGGGAACCGGGACCTTCCGGATCAGGTTTTGAAAAAAAAGGATCTCCTCGGAGGTTAACACGACCGAAGGTAAAACAGTTTTTTCGGTCGTGGTTGCCTTGACAATCCGGATCTCCTCCTCAAAGGAGGGATAATCCAGCCAGATGTTGAACATAAAGCGGTCAAGCTGGGCTTCCGGCAACGGATAGGTTCCCTCCTGCTCAATGGGATTCTGAGTGGCCAGAACGAAAAAGGGCTCTTCAAGATGGTAACTGGTACCTGCAACCGTAACTGCCTTTTCCTGCATGGCTTCCAATAATGCGGATTGCGTTTTTGGCGGAGTCCGGTTAATCTCATCCGCCAGGATGATATTGGCAAAAACAGGTCCCTTGATGAACCTGAAATGGCGGTTTTCATCAAGTATCTCGGTGCCGATGATATCGGAAGGCATCAGGTCGGGGGTAAACTGAATCCGGTGATAACTCAACCCGAGCGCCTGCGATAAGGTATTCACCATCAGCGTCTTTGCCAAACCGGGCACGCCGACCAGCAGACAATGTCCCTTGCAGAAGATGGCAATCAACAGATTTTTCACCACCGCATCCTGCCCTACAATAACCTTGGAAATTTCAGCTTTTAACAGGGAATATTTTTCAACAAGTGCATCAACTGCCTGAACATCCGACGAAAACTGCATGATTTGGCTCTTTAGTTTTTAATCCATTTACGCTGGAAGGTACATTGGGTGAAATCGCCCATGATGGCCACATAGGTTTTTTTCAGCTTTGTTGTGATCCAGTCATCCACCATGGTGTTTTTCTTCTTTTCCAGCGCCACCTCCTGGATCCTGGCATAGTCTTGTTCAAGGTTCGCCTTGTGCGGACTGGTGCGCGATTTAAGATAATAGATCCGGTAGTCCTGCTTTCCCCGTTCGGTGGTCAGTACCGGGGCCGAGAGATCCCCGACCTTCAGTTTGTCGATGACAAAGAATACCTTGGCATCGATCTGACTGGTCTCGAACTTGCTGTTCCCGGTCACGGGATTGACCATCAGTCCGCCGCTGTTCTTCCCGGGATCATCAGAATAATAAACTACAGCCTGGTCGAAGGTCATCTTCTTTTTTTCAATTTGTGTAGCCACGCTGTCGAGAACAACCTTTGCCTTGGTCAGATTTACCAACGATACTTTCGGTTGAAGGAGGATATGCCTTACATTGATATATTCCCCACGACGTTCAATCATCTGGATGAGATGAAAGCCGTCCTCTGTTTCCACTATGTCAGAAACCTCTCCTGGTTTCAGCTTGAAGGCTGCCGCTTCAAATTCAGGGCGCATCTCGCCTCTCTTGAACATGCCGAGTTCGCCCCCCTGCTTGGAAGAGCCCGGGTCTTCGGAATAAAGGACCGCAAGCGTACTGAAATCATCTCCCTTGGCAAACCTCTCCCTGAATCCCTTTAATTTATCCCTGACAACCTGCTTCTCAGCATCACCGATTTCGGGCTGCTTAATGATCATGCCGATCTCCAGTTCCGAGTTGATCAGGGGAATACTGTCCTTGGGAAGTTTCTTAAAATAGGATTTCACCTCCGATGGCGTGATCGAGGCATCCTTGGTGATCTTCCGCTGCTCTTCATCGGTCAGCATCGTCTCTTTGATCATATCCCGGAAATCATTCTTTATCTCAAGGAGCGACTTCCCGAAATGTTCCTCCAGCCGCTCGGGTGTGCCTGCCTGGGAGATAAAATAACGCATCCTCCGGTCCATTTCCATTTCAACCTGGGTATCGGAGATCTTGACACTGTCAACCTGCGCCTGGTGAAGCAACAGTTTCTGCAGCATCAGGTTTTCAAAGATCTGGCATTTCAGTTTCGTGGCTGTTCCCAGGATATTTCCCTGGCTGCGGACCTGCAGGTATTGATTCTCGATATCGGATTTCAGAATCACATTTCCACCAACAACAGCCACCAGACCATCCACGATGGTATCGTTCTGGGAGCGGGCCGGCTTGGGCATGATGACTGCCGAGACAAGAAATATTAAAATCAGTAAGAAGCGGAGAATTTTCATCGTTTATAATTTTGGGATTATTTCCCATTAATAGATCTCAAAAACATTTTTCTTTTGTGCATTGGCAAAGATAAAATCCTGCATCCGGCTGATCAGTTCAATCTTCCGTTTGTTCAGGATGATATCGCGGATTCTCTGTTTTTCAAAACTCAGCGGCGAGGTGGATTCCTTGATCTTGAAATCCTTAAACCTTACAAGGTAAACAAACAGCGAATCCTGATATTCAAGCTCCCTGTGATTTTTCAGGAAATCTTCCTGATTATAGGATTTAATGGGAATCTGCTTTAGCAAATCGCTGAATAACAGCCAATTCTGATTATCCAGGAAGTAATCGGATGCCTGTTTTTCACAAAGATCGGCCAGTTTGTTTTTATCATCCTGGTTATCAGAACTCAAGAGTTTTTTAACCTGTTTCGAATAGGCTGATTGTTTCGGTAGTTTTACATACTGGATCTGCACAATATTATCCTTCAGCAGAAAGTTCTGCTGGTTGGCATCATAATAATTCTGGATCTCCTCATCGGTAACCAGGGTATCCAGGGTTTGCCTGACCAGTGCATTTTCATATTCATAGATCGTCAGCGAATTCTTGTAGTTTTCGAGCTGTTTCGTAAAATCCAGCTGTGAACTGGTCAGGTTTTTCTGGGCCTGCTGCAGGATTAGCCGCTGACGGATCCAGTTTTCAATGAAACCGCGTGTAATCACAATGCTGTCCTTTGCCAGTGTGCCGGGGGTTACGATCCCTTTTACATCCGATTCATAAAGATAGTCATTGTAAACCCTTGCTAAAACCCGCTCTGTTTTTTTTTTGAAAAAAGTGGAGCAGGAGGTAACAAGGATCAGGAGGAAAATAAGTGTTTTATTCAATGGACGCTATTTAATTTTTGCAAGCACATCCCGTTTGACCTCTACCGGGTATTTGGCTCTCAATGAAAGTATCCATTCTTTTTCAAGGAAATTCTGGTAGTCGGCCGTGATGAGCCCGCGTGCTTCGTGAAGTTCCTTCACTTCAGGTTTCAGCACCTTTCTGACGTTGACAAATACGGTGGTACCATTGCTGACAATATCGTGCGACATACCGGGAACCCATGCGATCGTGTCGATCACCTTGTTTTCCTTGTGGCTGAATTTGGCGGTTTCAATGGTCAGTATTTTCAATGTATCGCCATTGATCTCCTTCAGCAGATCGGTATCGGATAATCCCGACTGGATAAAGTTCTTTACCTTCTGAACTATTTTGGCATCCTTGACAGTATAGATACTGGCATCAAGGCGGTTTTCCCACATGTAGTTGTTCTTGTTTTTCTGGTAAAAGTCCTTGAGGCCCACGGTATCTTTAACCGCTTTTGACCATACTTTCTGGTCGGTAAGGTCAAAGAGGAGGATCCCGTCGCGGTATTCGGTCATCAGTGCCTTGAATTCCGGGTACTTCGACTCAAGCTGTGAATTTTCCCATTTCAGCAGGCTTTCATCAACAAACTCGGCATACTGTTTGTTTACATAATAGTCGATCTTCATTTTATCCTGTTTATGCTGGTTTGTGGCAAGGAAGTCGGCAAAATCCTTTTGTAAAAAGGACATGTTGCCAACCTTGCAGAGCACCTTTGTAAGATCCTTAGCCTGTGACGCCTGCCATTTCCCGAAAAAGATGCTGTCGGTAACCACTTTGTAGAAATCTTTCAGGGCCTCCTGGTTGTCGGTTACCGGGTAATCCTTACGGATCCGGGCAAGCACAACCGCGCGGGTCTGGTTTCCGCGGCTGTCTTTAATGACCTTTTGCTTTAATTCTGCCTTTTCCTCATCAAGGGTCTTGGTGGTTTTTTTCTCGATCAGTTTAACGATATGCCAGCCATAGGGAGTAAGGATAGGTTTGGTATAATCGCCGACATTATTCAGTGAATAGATGGCATCCACGAATTCAGGAACCATCCTGTTTACGCCGAAGGCGGGCAACACGCCACCCTTAGCGGCCGAGCCTTTATCTTCGGAATTGGCCTTTACCAGCTCCTCAAAGTTCCCTCCGTTCACCAAACGCTGGTAAACGGAATCGATACGCTTGTGAACCCGGGCAGAATCCTCGCTGGTAGCGGTTTTGGGAATCCCCATAAAGATATGGGCAACGGTAACCTTCCCCAATGCCGGCCGGCGTGCGGTCACTTTGATCAGGTGATAGCCATATTCGGTATGTACCAGGTCGGAGACCTTCCCGACTTCGGTATTATAGGCGCCGTTTTCAAACGGATAGACCATGTCAAAGACGGCAAAAAAGCCAAGATCCCCATGGTTGCCCTTCAGGAAAGGGTGTTGCTGGTTGGCTTCGCGGTCCTTGGCTGATGGATCTTCAGAGAATTCCGTTGCCAGCGCTTCAAACGATTCGCCCTTTAACAGTTTTTCCCTGACCGACATCGCCTTGTTGTAGGCAGCAAGGGTATCTTCAGGGGTGGGTTCAGGTTTCAGCCTGAAAAAGATATGGCTGGCGCGGAGTTCGGTTTTCCCGCGTTCATAGGCCTCCTGGATCAGATGATTGAGGGTCGCTTCATCGGTAAAATAGGGTTTTGCAAGCTGATCGCGGTAACCGTTAAGTTCATTGCGGAAAGAACTGACGGTATCAAGCCCGAGTTCCTCGGCCTGTCTGACCTTCAGTTTGAAATTGATGAACAGATCAAGGTATTCATCCAATGATTTTTTATCAATAGACTCTCCCTTGACATTATTTTTCTGGTAAATATTCATAAATTCCCCCACCTTCACCGGCTTCCCGGCAATGGTCATGAGCACTTCGTCATTTTTAACCTGGGCGGTTGCCGTAATAAACGAGACGAGTAATAAAAGCGACAGTACAATTTTTCCTTTCAGGCTATTCATGTTTTAATGGTATTTTAGTTCAACATTTAGAGTAACGACAAGAATCCTAATTAATTTTATTTGAAAATATTATTGGTTTAAAATCCTGTTACCGGCTGTAATTGGGCGCTTCGCTGATGATGGTCACATCGTGCGGATGGCTTTCGGCAACACCGGCTGCAGTAATCTTGATAAACTTGGCCTGTTGCAGGTTACTGATGGTCTGCGACCCAGTATAACCCATGCCGGCCTTAAGGCCCCCAACCATCTGATAGATTACCTCAGAAAGCGAACCCTTGTAGGGAACCCTGCCGACAATACCTTCCGGCACAAGCTTCTTGATGTCGTCCTCCACATCCTGGAAGTAGCGGTCTTTGGAACCCTGCTGCATGGCTTCAATGGATCCCATGCCACGGTATGTCTTAAATTTGCGCCCTTCAAAGATAACAGTTGCGCCCGGCGACTCATCCACACCGGCGAACAAAGAGCCTGCCATGATCGAATGAGCTCCGCCTGCCAGCGCTTTGACTATGTCGCCTGTATATCTGATCCCGCCATCAGCAATAGCTGGGATTCCGCTGCCTTTCAGCGCAGCTGTAACGTCATAGATTGCCGACAACTGCGGAACGCCGATCCCGGCAATGATGCGGGTAGTACAGATCGATACGGGACCGATCCCGATCTTTACCCCGTCAACACCGAGCTTGGCAAGATCCCTGGCGGCATCGGCCGTACCGATATTCCCGATGATCAGGTCCACGTCGGGATAGGCTGTTTTAACCCTTTTTGCCATCTCCATCACCCCGCGCGAATGTCCGTGCGCCGTGTCGATCACGATGGCATCCACATTTTCACGTACCAGGGCGGCAACCCGCTCAAGGGTATCGGCTGTAACACCCACGCCAGCTGCCACGCGTAACCGTCCGAGGCTGTCCTTGCAGGCGTTCGGCCGTGCCTTGACCTTCAGGATATCTTTGTAGGTGATCAGTCCGATCAGCTTGTTTTGTTTATCGACAACCGGGAGCTTTTCAATTTTGTGCTGCTGCAGAATTGCCTCAGCCTGCTCGAAATCGGTGAACTCGCTGATGGTGATGACCTTTTTGGTCATCACCTCCGTTACGGGTCTCATATGGTCGCGCTCGAAACGCAGGTCGCGGTTGGTCACGATACCAACCAGTTCGTTATTGGCGTTGGTGACGGGGATTCCCCCGATGCTGAATTCCTTCATCATCGCCAGGGCATCGCCCACGAGAGCATTTTCACGGAGGGTTACGGGTTGAAGGATCATCCCGTTTTCGGCACGTTTAACCTTTCGTACCTGCAACGCCTGATCTTCGATCGACATGTTCTTGTGTAAAACGCCGATTCCGCCTTCCTGCGCCATGGCAATGGCCATGCGGGATTCGGTTACCGTATCCATGGCAGCCGAAAC